>QNZU01000076.1 GCA_003978405.1 Sulfurospirillum sp. | reverse complement strand
GGAAGATATATACTCTCCCGTTTTCATGCCTGTACCAAAAGTGTCAGAGCAAATATAGAATCTTATAGATTTAACGATGCAGCTATGGATATTTACCGATTTTTCTGGGGAGAGTTTTGTGATTGGGGAATTGAGCTGAGTAAAGCTGATAAAGAGAGTATAAAAGAGCTTGGGGCTATCTACAAAGAGTCACTAAAACTCATTCATCCGTTTATGCCGTTTATCTCAGAATATCTATATCATGAGTTACCACTTTAGAAGATAGCGACTCTATTATGGTGCAAGAGTTTCCAAAAGAGATAGTTCAAGATGAAGAGATCGAAAAACTCTTTACTATCATACAAGAATCAATAGTTGGTACCAGAAGAGCTTTGGCGACACTTGATATCTCTGCTTCAAATGTCGATGAGATTCAAATCAAGCTAAATGACACTACAATAAACCTAAACAGTGCAAAAAAATATATCTCAAAACTTACAAAGATTGAAAATATCAACTTTGTTGATACCAAGCCACAAAACTGTGCAACAGATGTGGGAGATGAGTTAGAAGTTTATGTTCCACTTGAAGGGGTTGATCTTAGTCCTATAATCAAGAGGCTAGAGAGTCAAAAAGCAAAGCTTGAAAAGGAGGTAAACAAGCTAGAAAACATGCTCAAAAATGAAAAATTTGTAGCAAATGCTCCAAAAGATGTTCTTGAAAAAAATCAAGAGTTGCTAAAGAGTGCAAAAGAGAAACTTCACAAAGTAGAGAGTGAACTATCTTCGCTCTCATGATTTTCTATTGGACTTGAGCTCTGCAAAGAGCTTAACTCCTTTGATTGTTGTATCAAATTGCCCCTACCTGTTGAGAGTTTTTTAAAGGCGTCGTCATAACTGCTTTGGGCTTTTTTTAGTGAGTGGTCTATTTTCTTCATCTCATCTACAAAGAGTCTAAATTTTTCATTTAGTATTTGAGCTTTTTTGGCGATGAGCTTTGCATTTTTATTTTGGTAGTCAACTCTCCAGCCGTTATTTATCACTCTCAAAACACTCATCAGTGTCAAAGGAGAAACGATAATGATATTTTTAGAGTTAGCATACTCAAAAATCTCATGATGTGATTGAATCAAGCTCATATATGCTCCTTCAATCGGGATAAACATCAAAACAAAATCAAGGCTTTTTATGCCGTCAAGTTCATGATAAGACTTTTTGCTAAGATCATTGATATGTCTTTTTACAGATGTTAAAAAATCTTTAAAATATTCCTCTTTATTACTCTCATCATTAAAATATCTCTCATAAGAGATAAGTGAGAGTTTGGAGTCTATAATCACATCTTTTTTAGTCGGCAGATGGATTAGCACATCAAGACGATATTTTGAGCTATCACTATCTTTTAGTTCTACTTCTCTCTCATACTCTCTACCCTTTAATAGTCCACTACTCTCCAAAACTCTCTCTAATATCATCTCACCCCAATTTCCTCTTATCTTGCTGTCATGTTTTAGAGCATTTGTAAGATTTGAAGCTTCAAGGGAGAGTCTTTGATTGAGTTTTTTTAACTCCTCGATCTCATGTGTTAGAAGATGTCGCTCTTTGGACTCACTAAAGTAGAGCTCTTTTATCTGCTTGTTAAAATCTTCTATATTTTCATAAAAAGGGGCGATACTCTCTCTTAGATGTTGGGCATTTTTATGTGAACTATCGACTAAAATTGAGTCTGCTATATTTTTAAACTCACTCTTTAGATCACCGATGTGGTTGATCCTCTCTTTGAGAGTATCTACCTCCATCTCACTAGCTCTATGTTTTAGCTTTAGGTTTCTAGCGATTTTATAGAGCCTTTGGTACTCAAGATCTTTTTTTCTATAGATAAATCCAAAAATGGTACCACTTAGTAATATAGCTGAAAAAAAACCAATCAAAGCATTTAATAATCCATCATCAATATACATAGGTATATCATATCACACTTCTAAAAGATATAGAAAAAATATTTCAATTTGAAATATCAAAATGGCCAAACACTCTCAACCGCTTTAGTTCCCCATGGTTTTCTCATACTCTCTCTTATATCTCCCTCTGTCTCATAAATAATCTTGGCATCAGCTATATATTTTGAATCGATAGTATTATGCTCATCAATATCATAGCTTCTAACTACTCCACTTACTTTGACAATCTGCTTGACTCCATTTAACAATAGCTCTCTGCTTCCTGCGATAAAATAATTTCCATTTGGAAGAATCTTTACCACTCTAGCAGATATAGTAGTGCTAAACTTCTCTTTTCTTGAGGCTGATCCTGAACCATTGTAAGTCGAGTTTGTATTTGTTTTAAATCCAATATCAGTCACACCATTTAAGCCTTTTAATATACCACCGCTAAAAACACCTCCTCCCATGTTGTTCTGGGAATTGGTTGTGATTTTTTTATTTCCATTTGAAATTTGTGTTGCACTTTCGTCGATTATGACTGTTATTATGTCATTTACATGCATCGCTTTTCTATCAGAAAATATAGGATTTTGACCACGACCAAATATACTTCCTGCATGTGCATTGCACCTTGAAGGAACAGAAACTTGTGGGTTTAGGACATATTCAGGCGGGCTTATATCGAGTGATGGTGATGCCATATGCTTGGAACACCCACTTATAAATAGTATTATTAAGGCAGTAAATATAAAGTAAATCTCTTTCAATAGATTCTCCTAAAGATCAAATTGGATAAAATTGAGCAAATTTTATTCCAAGGAGAGAAGATGAGTGAGATAAAAGAGAGATTAAAAGCAGATCTTAAAGCAGCTATGGTTGCAAAGGATAGTTTTAAAAGAGATACGATTAGATTCTTAAACTCTGCAATCAAGCAAGTAGAGGTTGATGAAAGAAGAGAGCTTAGTGATGATGATATCTATAAAATCATACAAAAATCAATCAAACAAAGAGAGGATGCCGCAAAACAATACAAAGATGCCAATAGAGATGATCTATATGAAAAGGAGATCAAAGAAGCAGAGCTTTTAAAAGAGTATCTTCCAAAACAACTCTCTCTTGAAGAGATCAAAGATATCATCTCATCTATCATTAATGAAATTGGTGCAGAGGGGATGAAGGATATGGGCAGAGTTATGAAAGAGGCAAATGAAAAGATTGGTACCAAATCAGATGGAAAGACAATCAGTATGGTCGTAAAAGAATTATTAAAATAGTTTTAAAAAAATCAAAAAATTTTTGATATTATAGCTTTATAATGAGTTTTATTGAATAATAACAGTGTTGCTACCCGCATAGCAACATTGGAGTGAAGAGTGAATTTGTAAATGGTGTAGATCTACTCTACACCAACTATCTTTTATCAATATATATTTAAAATTTATGCTTAGAAAATGTTTCTTGTAGTGAAGTATATAATGTGATTAGTAGAGAGATCGGTAAAAACCGATCTGTTTAAGTAGAACTATTTTCTCTTTAGCTCTTTGATTCTAGCAGCTTTTCCTCTTCTATCTCTTAGATAGAATAGTTTTGCTCTTCTTACTTTTCCTCTTCTTAGAACTTTGATTGACTCGATACTATCAGAAAGGATTGGGAAAATTCTCTCAACTCCAACACCATTTGCACCGATTTTTCTTACGATAAATGTCTCTCCGGCACCCTGCCCTCGTCTTGCAATACATACACCCTCAAAATTTTGGACTCTTGTCTTATCACCCTCTTTAATTGTTACAGCTACTACGATAGTATCTCCTGCTCTAAAATCAGGTATCTCTTTGCCCTCTGCTTGTTTTGCTTCAAATGCTTCAATATACTTATTTCTCATCTGTATTCCTTAGTTTTATTTTGACTCTTTTATATAGATCAGGTCTAAAATATTTGGTCTTCGCTGTCGCGAGTTTTACTTTCAAGTCGTGGATTTTACTATGATTTCCCTTTAAATATTCTTTGATAAGAGAATTTTTTTCAAAAATATTTGGTTTTGTAAAAGTTGGAGCCTCCAATAGGTCATTTTCAAAACTCTCTCCATTTAGTGAGTCACTGTTTCCAAGAACACCATCAATATTTCTTAAAATCGCATCACTCATACACATTGAAGGAAGTTCACCACCGGTTAAAATAAAATCTCCTATGCTAAATAGCTCATCTGCCCACTTCTCAATGACCCTCTCGTCAATCCCCTCATATCTTCCACTAACAAATACAATATGCTCTTTTTTACTCAATCTTAAAGCATCTTTTTGATTAAAGGGTTTGCCAGATGGTACCACAAAGATAAAATAGGCATTTTTATCCTTCTTGTATACACTATTTAATGCAGCATCTAAAACATCAGCTTTCATCACCAGTCCTGCTCCACCACCAGCTTGGTAATCATCTACTTTTTTATGTTTGTTATTTGAAAAATCTCTTGGATCTACAAATTCTGTTTTAAAAAGTTCTTTCTCTCTTGCTCTAAACAGAATTGAGTCTTGAAAATATGGCTCTATCAAGGATGGGAAGAGTGTTACATATGTAATTTTCATGAAGCTTTATATAGGTCAATTGCATCAACTACATCAACTCTTTTTGATTGTAAATCAACCTGTTTGATGTATCTATCACGGATATATGGTACCAAAAAAGTTTTTGGTCCATTGTGAGCATCTATAAGCTCATTTGAAGCAGATACTAGAAGATAGTCATAACCTGCAATTCTTTCAACTTTGATGATAGTTCCAATCAGACTCGTATCTTCATAAACCTCAAGGTTTTCCAAATCAAACCAGAAATACTCCCCATCTTTTAGCTCAATGCTGTTTTTACTCTTGGATTTTGTTGTATAAAGCTTTTGGTTTGTCAGTTTTTTTGCCTCTTCTCTGACTAAAAAACCCTCAAATTTAATAAGATTTTTCTTCTCATCAAAATCTGCAACAATGATCTCTTTACCATCACTTAATATAAACTTCTCACCTCTAGCAAACTGTTCAGTAAAGTCTGTTTCTAAGTGGAGTTTGAGATCTCCTCCCAGTCCTACTACCTTTCCGATAGTAGCAACCAAGAGTTTATCACTATTTTTCATTGAGCTTGGATATTGATCCTGTAAGATCTATTCTCTTTTGCTTTGCAACCGGAGATGACACTCTTTATTGAGCTTATCATTTTGCCGTTTTTGCCTATTAGTTTACCTGTGTCATTCTCATCGGCAAAGAGAGTAATTGTGCAGAAGCTATCATCAATATCTTCTCTTTCAACTCTGATCTTTTGCGGATGATCAGCTATCATCTTTGCAAAAGTCTCTAGAAATTTTTCAACCATTTTATTTTACTTTTTCACCTGTAATTCTTTTTACCCTGTCACTAAGTTTCGCACCTACACTTTTCCAGTACTCAAGTCTCTCTTTATCAAACTTGATAGTTTCAGGCTCTGTTAGAGGGTTGTAGTACCCGATACTCTCAATCCATCCACTGTCTCTTCTTTTTCTACTGTCAGTTACTACAATTCTGTAAAAAGGTCTCTTTTTTCTACCCATTCTTGTCAATCTTACTACTGTTGCCATCTGTTTCTCCTAAATTTAATTTGTTTTTCAAAGCGATTTTGACGGAAATCACCAATTTGAGGACATGAGTACCATCGACCAATAGCACTCATATCCTCAAATAGCAAACTATCTTGGTATCCCTTTTAATGATCCTGCCTGACTCATTAGATTTTGCAAATCTTTCATACCCTTTTTACCCGCAAATTTTTTCGCAACTTTGGCTGCATTGTTAAACTGCTTGATAAAACGGTTTACCTCTATTTGAGAGAGTCCGGCACCACTTGCAATTCTTCTCTTTCTAGAATTATTCAAAAGTGAAGGGTTTTCTCTCTCTTTTACTGTCATAGATGATATCATAGCTTTTATTTTATTGATCTCTTCTGAGTTATCAAGATCGACATTTTCAAGCTGTTTTGCCATTCCTGACATTCCAGGAATCATACCAACTAGAGATTTCATGCTACCAAGCTTTTTCATACTCTCAAGCTGATCTAAAAAATCATTAAAGTTAAATTGACCCTTTTTGATCTTGGAAGTGAATTTTTTCGCCTTTTTTTCATCTATGATATCGGCAGTTTTTTCAGCCAATCCCTCTAAATCACCCTCATCCATCAATCTGCTAACCACACGATCTGGTATGAAGTTTTCCAAATCGGCAACTTTTTCACCAACACCGATAAATCTAAGTGGTATCCCAATCTGAGAAGCAATACCAAGAGCTACACCACCTTTGGTATCACCATCATATTTACTAAGAATAACTCCACTGATACTCAGTCTCTCATTAAACGAACTCGCACTTCTAACAGCATCTTGACCTGTCATAGAATCAGCCACATAGAATACTTCATCAGGATCAATACTGTTTTTGATACTGTTTAGCTCATCCATCAACTCTTCATCAATTGCAAGTCGCCCTGCTGTATCAACAATTAGCACATCATAGAGCCCATCAATTGATCTTTTAAGTGCATCCTTTGCAACATCAACCGGGCTTTTTCCACTCTCATCATAAAAAAGATCTATCTCATTTGCTTCACATAGCTGTTTTAGCTGTTCTACTGCAGCCATTCTTTGAAGATCACAAGCAGCTACCAAAACCTTTTTTTTCTTACCTTTTAAGAATGCGGCTAGTTTGACAGTGGTTGTTGTCTTTCCAGAACCTTGAAGTCCGCACATCAAAACTTTTGTAGGTGGTTTTGAAGCAAAGACAAATCCTTGATTACCCGGAGTTGTAAGTAGAGTGGTTAAATTGTTTTTAAGAGCCAATAAAAAGCTCTCTTTGCCAATTCCTTTTGCTTTAGTATCTTTTTCTACACTCTTTAAAAGCTCTTTGACCACCTTATGATGGACATCAGCTTTTAGCAGAGATTTCTTCAGAGCATCAAGTGCTTTTTTTAATGATTTTTCATCATCGGCAAATCTCATCTTGTTAATGGCAGTTTTAAACGAATCAGTAAGAGCCGAAAACACTTAATCTCCTTATAGCTTTTTAAAAATGTGCGACATTCTACACAAAGCTTTCTTTAAAAAAACTAAATGCACTTATATATCAAAGAGGATTGTAAGATGATATCATCAAATAGCACAAGAACTAGCATAAGAACTTTAATCTAAAAAATATATGATATAATCAACAAATAATCAAATAAATAAAAGGATCAAAATGAAAAAGTTTAAAACTTTACTATCATTGTCTTTGATTAGCGTGCTTTTAGGTGGATGTGTTTCACAGATGCCTCAGGTAGTTCAAGGTCAAAATACTAAAAAAGGTGCAGCAATCGGAGCGGTTACCGGAGCAATTTTAGGAACTGTTACAGGTAAGGGTAACAAAGCAAAAAGAGCAGCTGTAGGAGCTACAATTGGAGGAATTGTTGGAGGAGTGATTGGCTACAATATAGACCAACAGGCAAAAGAGATAGCTCAAGTTCTTGATACAAATGTAAATAATGCTCCTGAAGCTGAGATCAACTCCCCTGATGATATCATTGTTACAAATACTAATAATTATGTAAAGATCACTTTTCGTGAATCTATGATGTTCCCAACAAATTCAGACAAACTAACAGCATCTGCAAGATATAAGGTTAGAAAGATGATAGGTGTTTTAAGAAACTATCCATCTACAATCATTCAAGTTGTTGGACACACAGACAATAGAGGAAGTCACTCATACAATCAAAAGCTTTCAGAAAGAAGAGCATTGAGTGTAGCAAGAATCATTAAAGAGAGTGGAATACCAAATAGAGTCTATAAAAAGGGTTGCTCTTACGACAAACCAATTGTTCCAAATAGTGATGAAAAAAACATGGCTTTAAACAGAAGAGTGGAGATTTTTCTATATCCAAACGAAAACTTTGTTGTTAATCAATGTATTTAAGTCAATTTTAAGTTTAAAAAATTATACTGTTAACAAGTTTAAGTTTATCTAAGCTTAAAAACAAATTTTGTTTACATTAATTTTAAAGGAAGTTGAAATGAAAAAAATTTTACTAAGTTCATTGGTTTTGGCGGCTGTGTTTAGTGGTTGTGGTGGAAGCAGTTCTTGTTGTAAAGATGCTCCTGTAGTGAATGCAGTAGGTATTCCTCCCGTTGCAACAATAACTGGTATTGAGGATCAGACAATAATTCAATTAGGACAGTCTGTAACAGTAAATGGTATCGCAAGTAGCGATAGAGATGGAACAGTAGTTGCATACAAGTGGATGGTTGATGGTAAAGAGGTATCAACTGATAAAACTCCTACTTTTACATTTAACACTCCTGGAGATCATGAGGTTTGTTTGACTGTAACAGATAACGATAATAATCCTTCAGCTAATACAGAGTGTAAAACTATCACGGTTCTTGGTGAAAATACAAATACACCTGTATTGCCTACGGCAGTGATTGATTTGAGTAATGATAGTGATCTCTCAGCTTATTCACTACATACATTCTCTTGTGCTAACTCACATGACAACGACAACTTGGGAAGTGGAGATGAGATAGTAGAGTGTAAATGGGATATTCAAAGTTATGCAATAGATGAGAACGGAAATGAAGTTCCTTACAGAAATTGTACTGAAGATGTTATGAGTGGTCATGATATCCATGTTTGTCCAAAAGCTTATAAAATCGTAGCAAAATTGACTGTTACTGATAATGACGGACAGACTGCTACAGCAACAAAAGAGTATTTCACAAACAAATAACTTGAAAAGATCAAGCTTTAGCTTGGTCTTATCTCTTTTAAACTTTCTGCTATTTCAGTAGCATTTTTTGATATTTTATCTTTACCAAAAAGAACCCTTCTTCCCACTTTTGCTCTAAGAGCTGCTAACATATCACTATCTTTGTCACCTATCATGATAGAGTTTTTCATATCTAATTTAAATGCACTTTTAGCTGCACTAAACATCCCGCTTCTTGGTTTTCTACATCTACAATCATCATCTGGAGAGTGGGGGCAATGATATACAGCTTCTATTTTAATGCCCTTTTTTAAGAACTCATTGACCATAAATTCACTCAACTTCATATAATCTTCTTGAGTGTAGTATCCTCTTGCAATTCCTGATTGGTTAGTTACAACAATAGGCATATAACCAGACTCTTGAAAAGATTTGATCAGATCAAATATGCCATCAACAAACTCAAAATCCTCTATTTTGTAAAGATACTCTTTATCGATATTGATCACACCATCACGATCCAAAAAAATAGCTCTATCTCTCCTTGAGCTCATGAGTCAAATCCCTTTGTATAAATTCTCTCTCTTCATCGGTTTTAAATTTTGGATGTAGATTTTCTAAAACATACTCTGCTGCCATTAGGTATGCTTGAGCTTCTTTCTCTTTGTTTAACTCATTTTTTAGAATTTTCCCATAATAGTAGTTTGCATAAAAGTGATAAGGTTTTTTATCTAGTACCTCTTTTAAAATTTTTGCTGCTTCTTTCATATGACCTGTATTGCCCAGACAAAGAGCCTCTAAAACTTTAATATCTATTTGATTTGGATCAATAAGTAGACTACTCTTGAAAGCTTCTAGTGCATCAGTAAATATTCCCATGTCATAATAGGTCTTTCCCAGTTCGTTAAAGAGTCTTTTGTCATTACTCTTTTTTGCCAAGTCTTCCAATCTTGTAAGTCTTAGTGCGAGGTCTAAAATTTTTGCAATATTTTTACTTTTAACATATTGTGGATCTATTGAGTATGCTTTTGATATGAGTCTAAATCCTTTTGAAGCATAACCGTTTTTTAGATAGTATGAAGCCAGTTTTATAATACAACTGACATCATTTGGATTTTTTTTCAGTTCATTTTTTAGACTATTTTCAATATTTTTATCTTCAACTCTGTTAAAATAGTAATTATCTTCACAAGTCATAGGGGTTGAGGCATTTAGAGCATTTAAGCCAAATAGCAGAGTAACAATACTAAAAAAAGATTTATGCTGACCGATCAATTGCCCACCCCAAAATTAAATATCAAATGCTAAGTGATTATAATCAATCATCATTAAATATGAGATTTGCTTAATTTTAATCTATATTTTTTAAGCACATTCAAAGAAATTTTTTAACCCAAATTTTGCATTAGATGTTGCCAAAGATTAGATAAAGATTGAGTTATAGGGTTTTAGTTAAAATTTGCAGGACTACCTGTTTGGTAATTCAAAAATTTTAACTAAAACCCTATACTACAAGATTCGCTTAGATTTGGTAATACCTAATGCAAGATTTGGGTTTAATCAGGCGGTGAGTAATTTTTTTCTCTTATTCGTTTTTGCTCTTTTCTTTTTTCCATCATCACTGCATCATTTAAGGCATCTTCGTCATCAAACTTTGTAGCTTCTAGAAACTTATGTTTATCATCAAACTGTCCGGTTTTAATCCCCCAAATCAGGGCAAATAGTCCCAAAGCTCCCAAAAAAGTAGATATTCCTATCATCATACTTAAAATATTTCCACTCACTTCAAACTCCTTTTGATTCTAAATGCATTAAAGACAACCAACAGTGAACTAAGTGACATTGACAAAGCTGCAACCAGAGGTATCACATATCCCATTACAGCAATTGGTATAGTGATAAGGTTGTATAAAAGAGATAATATCAAATTCTCTTTGATATTTGTATATGTCTTTTTGGCAATCTTGTAAGCATTATAGAGCGAGTTCATATCATCATTTAGTAGCACCACATCACTCACCTCTATACTTATATCAGCTCCACTACCCATTGCTATTGCAATATCACTTTTAGCTAGTACCAAAGCATCATTTATCCCATCACCCACCATCACAACCCTGTGGGATTTTTTATGCAAATCATCGATATATTTGGCTTTGTCTGTCGGAAACATTGATGCTTTGAACTTTTTTATTCCCAAAGTTTTTGCAACTTTTTTGGCCACACTTTCATTATCTCCTGTTAGCATCACAATATCCAGCCCATCTTGTTTTAGTTTTTCAATCACCTCTTTTGCACCCTCTTTTATCTGATCTTCAAGATAATAGATCGCAACAATCTGTTTGTCGATACTAAAAATAAATATACTCTGATTTGATTTGACTTTCATATCTTTTAACTGCTCTTTTAAAAAGAGCTTTTCACTCCCTCCAAGAAGTTCAACCCCCTTGTAAGTTGCACTTAATCCCTTTGCCTCTATCTGTTTTATATCATCAAGCTTATACTCTTTTAAATCCTCTTTAGTGCCAAAAAATTCTGCAACCCCTTTGCTGATTGGGTGGTTTGAACTCATTAGTAGTGAATAAAGAAGAGATTTGTCAAACTCTTTTATCTGCACACTTTTAACAACTTTTGGCTTCGCTTTGGTTAGAGTTCCTGTTTTATCAAAAACAACAGTATCACACTTTGCCAAAGATTCTAAAAAACCGGCCTCTTTAAACAAAATACCTTTTTTGGATGCTGTAGCAATTCCAACCAATGTCGCCATCGGAGTTGCAAGTCCCAAAGCACATGGACATGCTATTACAATGACAGAGATTGCTACTATCAAAGCCCTCTCAAAACTGCCGTTAAAATAGAGCCATCCGGCAAATGTCAAAATAGCAATTACTAAAATCGTTACTGAAAAGTAGCCTGAAATCTGATTTGCCAGTTTTTCAATCTTTGGCTTTTTGCTCAAAGCCTCTTCCAAAAGTGAAACTATATTGCTAAGCATTGAATCAGAATATCTTTTGAGAGCCTTGTATCTAATAACAGAATCAAGATTTATGGTACCACTAAAAAGAGTATCTTTTTGGCACTTATAAACCGCCCCACTCTCTCCAGTGATACTTGATTCGTCAAAGTTTCCACATCCTTGCAAAATTTCACCATCAATTACTATCTTCTCTCCTGGCTTAATCTCTATGATATCACCCTCTTTGACATTCTCGACTAAGATTGGCAACTTCGCATCATCTTTTATCACGATCACCTCTGTAGGAAGTGAACTTCTTAGATGATCCATCGTATCAATAGCACTTTTTTTGCTCAAAATCTCAAGATATTTTCCTACAAATACAAAAGTGATAATCATGATAGTAGATTCAAAATATGTCTCACCATCTCCACTAATCATCGCATAAATAGAGTATATGTATGTAAGCAATGCTCCAGTAATGACTAAAAAATCCATATTGATAAATCTATTTTTAAGACCATAGTATGCACCCTTAAAATAGACCCAACCGGTATAAAAAAGAGTAGGAGTAGCCAAGACAAACTGTGCAATTTGCAAAATCTTTTTATGCTCATCGTCAATACCTGTAAAATATCCGGCATATTGAGCGATTGCCAACCACATCACATTCATTGTGGCAAATACTCCAACAAGTAGTCTGATGTAGTACTCTTTTCTTTTTTTATTGGCTCTCTCTTCTTGAAGTGAGGCATCATATGGGTAGGCATCATATCCGATTGAGCGAATCAACTCGATAATCTTGGAGAGTTTTATCACATCATCATCCCAAACGATTTTTGCTTTGTGGGTAGTAAAGTTGATTTGTGCCTCTATAATACCATCTGCTTTGTGCAAAACTCTCTCATTTAGCCATACACAGGCACTGCAGTGAATACCCTCAATAATGAGTGAGATACTACAAAAACCATCATCCTCTTTAACATATCTCTTTTTAAACCCCTCCATATCAAAACGATCCAAATCACTCAAATCCACTTTTGCCGGATTTAGCTTTGTATCTTTGGCTCTGTCATAAAAATCATCTAAGCCCTCAGCTTTTAGAAGATGATAAACACCTTGACAACCGTTACAGCAAAAAAAGCAATCTTTGCCATCAATTTTTTCAAAAATAAGCATACTCTTATCAAACTCAAGATGACAATGGCTACAAGCTATTTTGCTCAAAAAATATCCTTATTTTAACTCTAACAAAAGTATTATCCATACTCCAAGATGGAGTAACACAGAAAATAAAACAGCAGTAGCTGCTATATCTTTGGCATTTTTTGCAAGAGGGTGCTTCTGTTTTGTAACAAGATCAACAACATTCTCAATAGCCGAATTTAACAGCTCCACAATCATAATCAAAATCAGTGTTACAAGAAGAATAAGCTTTTGTTCAAATCCAAACGGAACATACCAGATAGCAAGTAGTACAAAAGGTGTAAAAAGAAGCTCCAACTTAAACGATGTCTCGCTCTTTAAAGCATGGATCAAACCATCAATCGCATATTTTGCATTTTTAAAAAGTGAATATTTGGGTTTATTGTTCATTAAAAATTCCATTTAGCCTTTTTGTGATATTATATCATCAATATGAAAAAATACACATATATACATACCCCTATTGGATTACTTGAGATCGCTGAGTATGAGAGTAAACTTGTAGCAGTTGAGTTTGTAAAATATTACAGACACCCAGAAGATGGCAGCTTGGTGCTACAAGAGGCAAAGTGGCAATTAGGGGATTATTTTAGCGGAAAAAGAAAAGATTTCAATCTTCCTCTTCGTTTTGATTGCGATGAGACCCATAAAGAGATATACACAGCTGTGATGAACCTTCCTTACGGATCAACAGTTACTTACGAAGATTTGGCAAAGCTTATCAACAAACCCTCTGCATCAAAAACTGTTGAAAATGCGATACAGAGCAATCCTTTTCCAGTGATTATCCCATGCCATAGAGTAACAAATAGTGACGGATCTGCAGGTGAATTTAAGGGGAATAAAGATTCAAAAGCTAAAGAGTGGCTAATTGATCATGAAAAAGGTATTTTAAAATAGTGCTAATCTATTTACCAATATTTTGATAAAATTAAACTCTTTAAAGAGTAAGGGGAACTTCTTATGAAAACAATAGTTGTTTTTTTGATAATAATATTTAATGGATTACTTAGTGCTAACGATTTTAACAGTGGTGTAATAAGTGCAAATGAAGCTTTTAAGATAACAGCAAAGACCAATAAAGATTCAATTGGTACCAATATAAAACTATCAGATGGTATCTATATCTATCAAGACAAAGTAAAATACAAAATCATTTCACCAAAAAAAGCAGTTTTAAATTCCACTCTTAATCTTCCAAAGCCTCAAAAACATGATCAATATAGTGTCTATATGAAAGAGTTAAAAGTTGATATCCCTTTTAAAGTGATTGATGATATCGTAGGAAAACAACCGTTTAAACTCGAAGTTTCCTGCCAAGGATGCTCTACAAAGGGTTTATGCTATCCACCACAAAGCAAAACATTTAGCTTTGATAAAAACGGAAAACTCATTCAAAACACAGAAGTAAAAAAAGAGAAAAATGAGGTAGCGGTATGGGGCATGGATCCAAAAATTCAAAAGAGATTAGAAAATGCCAAAAACAAAACTCAAGCTCATGTGGTACCAAATAAAAGTAAAAACAAAAGTATAGAAAAAAAGCCTATTCAAAATGAGCAAAATAGACTCCTTGATATGCTAAAACATAGCTCCTTTTTTGTTGTTCTTGGACTCTTTTTTGCACTAGGACTTGGATTGGCATTTACCCCATGTATATTCCCTATGATTCCTATCCTCTCATCAATAATAACTCTTGAGTCAAAACAGAGTGGAAATATGAGTGCAAAAAGAGGATTTTTTCTCTCATTTGTTTATATCGTATCATCTGCTTTAGTCTATTCGATCGCTGGAATATTCTCTGCAATATTTGGAGCAAATATACTCTCAGCCATGCAAAATCCATGGGTTATAATAGTTTTTGCTCTAATCTTTGTAGCTTTGGCTTTTTCGATGTTTGGATATTATGAGATACAACTTCCAAAATCACTGCAAAATTTTGCTAATAAAAAATCTGAACAATCAAAAGGTAACGGATTTTTTGGTGTAGCTTTAATGGGTGCACTCTCAGCACTCATTGTGGGTCCTTGTGTAGCTCCTCCACTGGCTGCCGCTTTGATCTTTATCGGTCAAACCGGTGATATTTTGCTAGGAGGATTGGCTCTGTTTTTACTAGGTCTAGGTATGGGAGCACCACTACTTCTGATAGGACTTGGAGGAGGAAAGTTTATGCCAAGACCAGGAGGTTGGATGACAAAAGTATCATATGTATTTGGTGTAATTATGCTAGGTATTGCTATTTCATTTCTATCGAGAATACTCCCCCCTCAAGCCTCAATGCTTCTATGGTCGGTACTGTTTATAGCAAGTGGTGTCTATGCAGGTGCATTGGAACCTTTTAAAGAGGGTGCAAACGGAGCTTATAAATTTATCAAAGTGATTGCTGTAATTCTTTTGGCATATGGTTTGATACTGATGTTTGCTACTTTTACAGGTGGTAAGAGTCCACTTGATCCTCTAAAAAATCTTCAAGTAAACTCAAAAATGCAAAATTTAAATTCAAGCAATCAAGCTATCAATTTTAAAATAGTTCAAAATAAAAAAGATTTAGCAAAAGAGATTGCAACTGCAAAAAAGCCGGTATTTATAGACTTTAGTGCCAAATGGTGTGCCTCTTGCAAAGAGCTTGAAGATGAGACTTTCAGTGATCCAAGAGTTCAAGAGTTGATGAATAGATTTAAACTGATTAGAATTGATGTTACCAAAAACAGTAAAACTGATTTGGCTTTGCAAAAGACATTTGGGATTGTTGGACCTCCGGCGATTGTATTTTATGATTTGAATAAAAATGAGTTAAAAGATCTGCAGGTTGTGGGATTTAAAGATGCAGATAAGTTTATAGATATTTTAAAAAAAGTTCTGGAGAGATAATGTTACTGACAATAGGAATTGTATATTTTATATATATTTTAATAAAGGTTTATGTATCTGTCATGGAGATAGGATATGTAAGCAGAGCAAAACATGATACTCCGGTAATTTTACTACCATCAAACTATGTAAAAGCGGCTGAGTATAAAGTCAAGAGTCAAAGAATGAGCATATTGAGTGATCTAATCGATTATGCGATGTTTATCTTTTGGATAGGGTATGGATTGAAGTGGCTTGATATGACAATACAAATAGATGATATTGCACTTAAAAGTGTGGTATATATTCTATCTTTTTTGGCAATCAACTATATCGTATCACTTCCCTTTTCAATCTACAGCAACTTTTATCTTGATAAAAAATTTGGGTTTTCTACAATTACTCCAAAGCTCTTTATCCAAGATCAGCTAAAGGCTGTTTTACTCACAGCTGTTTTTGGCGGAGTTGTGGTATGGATTATAGCAAATATAATTATCCATATTCAAAACTGGTGGCTAGTAGGCTTTGTAGTGGTATTTGCTATTGTTGTCATTATCAATATGATCTATCCCACCTTTATCGCACCATTGTTTAATAAATTCAAACTCTTAGAAGATGATGATCTAAAAACCTCAATT
Source organism: Sulfurospirillum sp. (assembly GCA_003978405.1). Lineage (GTDB taxonomy): Bacteria > Campylobacterota > Campylobacteria > Campylobacterales > QNZT01 > QNZU01. The sequence continues at coordinate 3,514 of QNZU01000076.1, read as the reverse complement.
GAAAATCTATTAAAAGATGCAGGATTGATAAGCGAGGGTGTCTATACGATAGATGCAAGTAAACGAGACAACAGACTAAATGCCTATTTTGGTGGACTAGGCAAGTCAAAAAGAGTCGTATTGTTTGATACTTTGATTCAAAAGCTTCAAAAAAATGAACTCTTAGCTGTTTTGGGACATGAACTTGGACACTTTAAACATAAAGATATATTGAAAAATATTGCATTGGTTGGTGGATTGCTCTTTTTGATGTTTGCAATTTTTGGGAACCTTCCTCAAGAGCTTTTTAATGCCATAGGAGTTTCAAATACCCCATATTCTACTATAGCACTCTTTTTACTTTTTAGTCCTGTAGTATCATTTTTTTATATGCCACTTATGGGTGCTGTGAGTCGTCATAATGAATATAGAGCAGATGAGTATGGATCACAGGTTCAAAGCAAAGAAGTTTTGGCAAGTGCTTTGAAAAAGTTGGCAAATGAAAACAAAAGTTTTCCAAAATCATCTACGGTTTTTAAACTCTTTTACTATACCCACCCACCATTGATAGATCGTCTAAAAGCTTTGGGTGAGAAGATTGATGAGAATTAAAGAGGCACTTAAAGAGGCATCATCTTTAATACCTTTAAAAGAGGCGAAAATAATCTTGTCATCTTTGCTTGAAGTTGATAAGCTTTGGCTTATCATGCATGAAGATGAGAGTATAAAGAATGAAAAACTCTTTTTTGAGATGGTACAATATGTTAAAAACAATCATCCAGTCGAATATATCACAAAGAGTGTAAACTTCTTTTCAAGAGAGTTTTATATCGATTATGGAGCATTAATACCTAGACCTGAGACCGAAATTTTGGTAGAAAAAGCACTTGCTTTGATTGAGGATAAAAAGATTACAAAAATTGCAGAGATTGGTACCGGAAGTGGGATTATAAGCACAATCTTATCTCTAAAATCCAAAGATATCAAAATCACTGCGACAGATATCAGTACCGATGCACTAAAAATTGCCAAAACAAATGCAAAAAAGTTTAATGTATTGGATAAAATAGAGTTTGTAAACTGCTCATTTCTTGATGGTATAGATGAGGATTTTCAGATGATTATCTCAAATCCACCCTACATCAAAAACTCATTCCAACTTGAAAAAAAACTCTCCTATGAACCAGATATTGCCCTTTTTGGTGGCGAAAAAGGTGATGAAATTATAAAGCAGATAATAGAGTTGGCTATTGAGAGAAATATAAAATACCTCTGCTGCGAAATGGGATATGACCAAAAAGAGTCCATAAAAGAGTACTTCAAATCAAAACAGATCAATAATGTCGAGTTTTATAAAGATCTTGCCGGTTTTGATCGAGGTTTTATTGCTAAGGTGTGCTAATTGGAAAAAGATAACAATATTATAGAGTTTATAGATGTTCATAAATATTTTGGTGAAAAAAAGGTATTAAGAGGTATCTCATTTGAGATAAAAGAGGGTAGCGTCTCAGTGGTCATGGGACCATCTGGTACCGGTAAATCAACAGTAATAAAGTTGATGGTCGGACTGATTAAGCCTACAAAAGGAGAAATCATTGTTCTTGGCAAAGATGTATCCAAACTTGACAAAAAAGAACTGCTTGAGCTTCGTAAAAAGATAGGTTTTGCTTTTCAGTTTGGTGCTCTTTTTGACAGTATGAGTATATATGAGAATATCGCCTTCCCACTAAGAGAACATACCAAGCTAAGAGAGAAAGAGATAAAAGCAGAGGTTATAAAGGCTATAGAGATGGTCGGATTAAAGCCTGATGAAGTGATGCATCTCTATCCTGATGAGCTAAGCGGAGGTATGCAAAAAAGAGCTGCAATTGCCAGAACCATCATACTAAAACCAAAGATCATACTCTATGATGAGCCTACAAGCGGACTTGATCCAATTGCAAGTGATCTTATTTCCAGACTCATTGTAAAGCTCCAAAGAGAACTTGGTACCACTTCAGTAGTAATTAGCCACGATATAAAAGAGAGTTTCAAAATAGCAGATCAAATGATTATGCTTTATGATGGAAAAGTTTTAGCGGCAAGAGAGCCGGAATTTTTCAAAACGAGTAAAAATCCAATTATCAGACAATTTATTGATGGGATTGCAACACTTTGATTGAGTTCTTTGATTTACTTTCTGTCCTCATACTGCTTCACAGTGGGTAGCTCCAAAACTATGTTTTGCCCCTTCCGTTGCAGAGGTTGTTCGAATAGAAAGTAAATCAAAGAACTCAATTTTTTGCACATTTTGGGCAGATACCTGAGAAGATTAGTGACTGCTCATCGATCTTGTAACCGCTCTTTTGGGCAGCTTGGGTGGTAATAGTGTTAAGCTCTAGCTCAATATCTTCGACCTTGCCGCATTTTTGACAAAATAGGTGTGAATGAGGCTCTTTGTTTAGTTCAAATCTTGACTTTTGATTTGGTATCTTTACCTCTTGGATAAAATTCATATCCATCATAGCATTGATATTTTTATAGACAGTCGCTAAAGATATGGATGGAAAGCTCTTTTTGATTGATTGATACAGATCATCTATACTCATATGAACTCTACCGCTTAACTCACTGACAATACTAAGCCTTTGAGGAGTAACTTTGATCCCGTGTTCTCTTAAAAGTCTTTCAGAGCTTTCCATTTTTGCACCCTATTTGTTGATAATATTTTTCCAATGATACTGATATATTCTTAACTTTCTCTAAATACTCTCTCCAAAAATGGAACTATCTGTTTTTTTCTGCTTAATACTCCATCTAGCCAAACTCTATTATGAACTATTTTTGTATCGAATGCTTTTTCTATCTTTGAAAGATCATCTCCAACTGCAAGAAGCTCTGATCCCTCTTTTATGATGTCAGTAAGTAAAAGCAGGACAAAATCTCTATTTCCCTCTTCTTTTAATTTTTTCATATCGTCTAGTAGTGCATCTTTTTTATCATCAAAGAGTGAGAGATCAACCACTTCTAACTGCCCTATTCCCACTTTGGTACCACTCATGTCAAAATCTTTAAAATCTCTCATCACAAGTTCACGAATTGGTGTCCCTTCAATGGCTGATTTTATCTTGAACATCTCCATTCCAAGAGCTTTGGGATCTTCAATTCCAGCGATTTTTGCCAACTCTTTGACGGCTTTTGTATCTTCTTTGGTGCAAGTTGGAGATTTAAAGATCACTGTATCACTCAGTATCGCACACAGCATAATACCTGCAATGTTGCTAGGAATTTCTACACCATAGTAATCAAACATCTCTTTTACAATCGTGTTAGAGCAACCAACAGGTCTAATCCACCCCTCAAGTGGTGTTGAAGTTGTCAAATCGCCTAATTTATGGTGATCTACAACTCCTAGTACATTGGCATCCAAGATATCATCAGGACAAAGAGCTAGATCAGTGGTATCTGTTATAAAGACATCTTCGCCTTTGTATGAAGTTTTAGTTATAGGATCATCAAAACCAAATTTTTCTAAGATAAACTTAGTTTCAGGGTT
>QNZU01000040.1 GCA_003978405.1 Sulfurospirillum sp. | reverse complement strand
GATTCCGCTTTCAGCCATATACTCAAGAGTCTTTTTAGCTATACTTCTTGGGCATTTTTCATACATTTGACCTTTGTAGATATCATATACATCACAAATAACTATGACTGTTGGATCAGCAGTGAATGGATCCATAAATGCAGTCTCGATATCTGGTTTTAACAGCATATCTGATTTATTGATTGGTTGCCAAGCCTCAATCGAAGATCCATCAAATGGAAGACCAGCTTCTAGAGTAGATGCCTCAACTGCACTCATTCTGTAACTGATGTGATGCCATGCACCTTTAATATCTGTAAATCTAAAATCTACATACTCCACTTCGTTTGATTCGCAAAATTTAAAAAACTCTTCTATATTGTTGACAAATTTGCCCATTATTACTCCTTGTATTTGTTTGTGTTGATATTTTACCCAAATTATGAAAAGAGTTAGATAAATAAGATGATTAAAATTTAATCATATGTATCTGTTTATCCCTAAAAATTGCACACTCGCTGTACCCAAAACTCTTTGCATACTCTTCTAAGTCATATGACTTAAACCCGACTTGTTTTGGGTGGTGAGCATCGGAAGAAAAGGTGATAGGGATATCATACTCACACAAAAGCTCCATTAGATCAGGGCTTGGATAGATCTCTTTTACAGGTTTTCTAAGACCGGCACTGCTTATTTCGACTACCATTTTACTCTTTTTGATAGCTTTTATTGCAGGAAGTGCAATCTTTTTGATATCTTTTTTTGATCTATAGTTCATCACCTTGATTAAATCTAGGTGTCCTACTATCTGAAAATATCCACTCGTTGCAAGTTTTTTAATCTCATAAAAATAGTCTTGATAGATTGTATCAATATCTCTGTTTTTATACTCATCAATAAACTCCGGGTTGTCAAATCCCCACCCATCTAAAAAATGAACCGATCCTATTAGATAATCGACTTTTGCTTCAAGAACTCTTTTATCTACCAAGCCATCTATAAAATCTACCTCATAAGCCAAAAGTATCTCTATTTCATTTTTATAAATCTCTCGAAGATTTTTTATGCTCAACTCATATTGACTCATATCATCAAAGCTCATTCTCCACTCTCTATCAAACTCCATCGGAGCATGATCACTAAAACCAAAATATTTGGTACCAATAGTGATGGCACTTTTAATATACTCTTCTGGATCTCCTTTTGCATGTTTACATAAAGGTGTGTGGTTATGCAAATCAACTATCATATAAGGGCACCTCCAATAACTATATACAGCCCAAAGGGTAAGCAAGAAAGTGGCAATCTTGCAGAAAAATTTTCATCACCGTAGCTTTGGCTATGGCTCAAAAAATGTTTTGCACAATCTTACCTCTTTCTTGCTTACTATGAGTTGTATACAGTTATTGGAGGTGCCCATAAACTATTTCTCCTAAATGTCGATATATCATTATATCAAAAAATTAGGAGTAGTAGATGACTCAAGAAGAACTTGATGCCCTTATGGCTGAATCAGAGATACCAAGTCCTGATCCTGCTGAAGAAGAAAAAGAGCAAGACATAGAAGCAGAAAATGATACTCAAAATCTTGAAACTTCTAATGAATCCGCTGAAGAAGTAAAATCAGAAGAAGTTAAAACAGATGATACTCAAGAGATTGAAGCTTCTAATGAATCTGCTGAAGAGGCTGATCAAAATGAGGCTCAAGAGACAGATAATGAGTCCCAAGAGGTAGAGGAATTAGATGAGTTAGAAGTTGATGAGCTTGATGATAGTGATATACAAAACCTTCAGGAGCAAACTGAAGAGTCTTTAGATGTGGATGTTGAAGATATAGATGCAAAAAAGATCGATCCAAGCTCTGCAACCCCTCCACCTGCAAATGATGAAAATAAAGTTGTATCACAATTGGATGATGTTACCAAAGAATCAGAAGAGAAAGCAAGTGAAGTTTTTGATAAATTAGATGAGATCTCACTAATAGTAAGCAATATTTCAAATGCTTTCACAGAGCAACAAAGTATCATAGAAAAGAATATTGATATATTTAAGAAGCTTGGTAGCAAATTTGAATCAATTGAGATTTTTTCAGATGCATTAAAAGAGAATGAGAAACTTTTAGAGAGAAAAGATGAGATTGAGAGTGAGTTGGCAAAGATTGACCAGATGATAAATGATACGATGAATATTATGCAGTATCAAGATATTCACAGACAAAAAATAGAGAGAGTCGTAAATGTAGTAAGAGCACTCTCACACTATATGCAAACACTGTTTTCTTCAAATGTTCAAGATGAACACAGAGCTACAACAGCAATCACAATTGACAGCGACAATAGTGTTAGTGAAGATGAGTTAGAAGCACTTTTAGAATCTTTTGGAAAGAAGAGTTAATTTATGAAAAATTTAATTTTAGATGCAGTTGAAAACTTTTTTACAGATACACTATCTTTTGAGAGTAAAGTATCTGATGAGCTTAACACAGGCGGTATTCATGTTGCAAAAATTTCATTGCAATTGGATGAAGAAAAAGAGAACTTTTATCTTGAGGTTAGTGATGCTTTGGTCATAGAGGTTGCCAAAGTGCTACTTTTTGAAGATGATCCCCAAGATGATACAAAAGGTGATTTGGTAAATGAGTTGGCAAATTTGATTGTAGGAAACTACAAAACAATGATAGATCAAAGTGGAAAATATCAAAGTAGCCAACTTGGTACTCCTGAATATCTTGGATATTTCAGACATCTTTTTGATGAGAAATTTGATGATAGATACTGCTTTGAGGTTCAAAAAGAGCCTTTTGTATTATCGGTGCAGAAAATTGAATCCAAAGAGCCTTTGTTAGTAGATTAATTGCAAGTTTATCTTGGATATAATATCCCAAACTATCGTCATATCGGCTGATAATCGGTGTGGGGATTAAGGGGTAAATATGAGAGATAAAACAAAAGCAATTCATGAGGGGTATGAGAAGGATTCTCAATCAACAATGGCAGTACCGATTTATCAAAGTACCGCTTATGAATTTAAAGATGCCAAACATGCGGCAGATCTGTTTGAGTTAAAAGAGCTTGGAAATATCTATACCCGCCTTATGAACCCCACAACGGATGTGTTTGAGAAGAGATTTGCTTCACTTGAAAATGGTGTAGCAGCGATTGCGACTTCAAGTGGAATGGCGGCAATTTTCAATACCATTGCAAACCTTGCCCAAGCAGGGGATAATATCATCTGCTCTTCCAAGCTTTATGGTGGTACCACTACTTTGACTTCTCATACGATAAAGAGATTTGGCATAGAAGCTAGATATTTTGATGTGCAAAATCCACACAATCTTGAAGAGTTGATTGATGGAAAGACAAAATTGATTCTCTTTGAATCTATCTCAAATCCAAGTATTGATCTGGCCGATTTTGAAAAGATTGTATCTGTGGCAAAAAAGCATAAAATCATCACTGCTGTTGATAATACGGTCGCAACTGCGATTCACTGCAAACCTCTTGAACTTGGATGTGATATATCGATCCACTCTACAAGCAAATATACAACAGGTCAGGGATTGGCAATAGGGGGAATTGTGGTTGAGAGAGATAATCTTGTTGAACTGATCAAAGATAATCCAAGATATGCTCACTTTAACGAGCCCGATCCTTCATATCACGGGCTTGTATATACATCTTTGCCGTTTCCGCCGTTTTCTCTTAGAATGCGACTTTCACTGCTAAGAGATTTGGGAGCAGCACCGAGTCCATTTAACTCATGGCTCTTTATACAGGGGTTGGAACATCTTCCTTTGAGGATGAAACAGCACAGTGAGAGTGCTTTGAGAATTGCAAAATTTCTTGAGTCTCATCCAAAGGTAAAGAGTGTAAACTATCCTCTTTTGGAGTCAAACAAAAACTACTCTTTGGCAAAAAAGTATCTAAAAGATGGAGCAAGTGGACTTCTTAGCTTTGAGGTGGAGAGTTTTGATGAGGCAAAAAAGGTGGCAGACTCTGTCAAAATATTCTCTCTTGTTGTCAATATTGGAGATAGTAAATCAATCATTACACATCCAGCCAGTACCACTCATCAGCAATTGAGTGCAAAAGAGTTAGAAGATGCGGGAATTAGCGATAAGCTTATAAGACTTAGTATCGGTCTTGAAGATTGTGATGATTTGATTGAAGATCTTAAAGAGGCATTAGAGGATTGATTTGAAGATAAACAGAGCAAAGAAGAAGTTTACCAACCCTCTCTATCTTGAGAGTGGTAGAATCCTTGAACCTTACGAACTTGTGTATGAGACTTATGGTGAACTAAATGAAGATAAATCAAATGTCATAGTGGTTTGTCATGCACTCACCGGTTCTCACCATGCGGCAGGATTGTATGAGGGTGATAGAAAGCCAGGATGGTGGGATGGAGTGATAGGTGATGGCAAGTGTATCGATACAAGAAAATATTTTGTCATCTGTGTAAATGTCATAGGAAGTTGCTTTGGATCAACCGGACCTCTCTCAAAAATCTATCCAACTGACAAAGAGTATAGATTAAAGTTTCCGGTTATCACCATAAGCGATATGGTCAAGGCACAAATCAACCTCTTTGACTCGCTTGGTATCCATAAAGCCGAGGCGGTAATAGGAGGCTCTATGGGTGGAATGCAAGCTCTGTGTTTTGCTATAGAACACCCAAGATTTGCCAAAAAACATATTATGTTGGCTTCCACTTATGCGACACAACCTTGGGCAATCGCTTTTAATAAAGTAGCCAGAGAGGCGATTATCAAAGATCCGGCTTTTGAAAACGGAAACTATGATCCAAAAAAGATCAAAGAAAGAGGATTTGAGGGCTTGGCAATTGGAAGAATGAGTGGTCACATCTCCTATCTATCACCTGATTCCATGGCTAAAAAGTTTGGTAGATTTTATGATGAAAGAGATGGTTTGTATGATCTGTTTGGTAAGTTTCAGGTAGAGAAGTATCTTGATTATAACTCAAAAAATTTTGTTCAGTGGTTTGATCCTTTAAGCTATCTATATATCACAAAAGCAATCAATATCTTTGATGCTACCAGAAACTACAATTCACTTGAAGATAGTCTAAATAGAATTAAATCAAAAATCTATCTTATCGCTTTTAGGTCTGACTTGCTCTTTTTACCCTCAGAAATGAAGCATATTGAAGAGACTATGATAAAGATAGAAAAGACTGAACAAGTCGAGTATTATGAGGTTGATAGTGACTATGGTCATGATGCTTTTTTGGTAGAGATTCCTAAGTTTGAAGAGATTATAATGAGAGCTTTAAAGGAGTAGCTTGTGCAAAAAGAGAGTTTTGAAGAGAAGTTAGATCATGCCAAAAAAATTTTAGAAAAGTTGATGGATCCTCAAATCTCTTTGGAAGATGGGGTAAAGTTCTATAAAGAGGGTATCAAAGAGCTAGATAGTGCAACAAAGCTTCTTGAGAGTGCTAAACTTACAATCCAAGAGTACCGACAAAGCGAGGAAAAATGAAACTTGCAGCTTTGCAATTGGCAACATTGCCTCTTAGCAATCAAAAGCTAAATGCTTATATGAAAAGTTGTCATAAGCAGGGAATTGATCTAGTTGTTTTGGGCGAGTATGTTTTAAACAGCTTTTTCAAAGAGCTTGAAAATATTCCTAGAATGCTTATAAAAGAGCAGTCAAAACATAAAATAGAGACTCTGAAAGAGTATGCAAAAAAGTATAAAATGCATATTATCGCCCCTATTATTATAGTCGAAGATGGGAAGATTTATAAAAAAATAGGCAAATTTTCGCCTGATGAGGTTGTCTATCGTGATCAAGAGTTTTTGATAAACTACTCACATTGGGATGAGGAGAGTTTTTTTGACAATGCTCCCACTGGTAAGATTGAGCCTATTATCTTTAGACATCACAATCTCAACTTTGGTGTGATTAGCGGTTTTGAAGTCCATTTTGATGCATTTTGGCAGAAGATGGCACAAAATAGAGTAGATGTGGTACTACTTCCAACTGTTTCTACATTTGGATCAAATTATCGTTGGAATGAGATATTAAAGACAAGAGCATTTTTAAATAACTGTTACATTTTAAGAGTCAATCGTATCGGTACTTATCATGATGAGCAGAGTTTATGGAAATTTTATGGTGAGACATATCTTATCAATCCTGATGGTCATATAGAAAACTCACTAGGCTCTAAAGAGGAGATGTTGATAGCAAATATCGACAAAAAAGAGCTTAAAGAGGCAAGAAATAGTTGGGGATTTAGAAAGCAGTTGGAGATTAGAGGTCTTGCTTGAGTAGTTACTATAATAGACAGATTATGCTTTGGGGAGAGAAGACCCAAAACTCTCTTGCAAAAAAAAAGATTGCAATTATAGGCTCCGGTGGACTTGGATGTTCGGTTGCTTTGGCACTAAGTGGGAGTGGAATAGGGGAGATTGACTTAGTTGATTTTGATAAAATTGAACTTCATAACATCCACAGACAGATCGCTTTTAATGAATCTGATTTAAATGAATATAAATCAGAAATTTTAGCAAGTCTATTAAAAAAGAGAAATTCAAATATCACTGTTAATAGCTTCAGAGTCGATTTTGATACATATATTCAAAACTTACCCAAAGTAGATCTGATTATCGATGCAACAGATAATCTTCAAACAAGATCTCAGATTGATCAATTTGCCAAAAAGCAGGGTATTGCCTGGATATATGGAAGTGTGGAGGAGTTTAAAGGGTTTGTAGCTCTTTTTAAAGAAAAAGATTTTTCATCTTTCCCAATTATCGAGCCTACTCCAAAAGGAATAGCAGCTCCTATGGTGATGCAGATAGCTTCATTTGAAGCAAACTTGGCTCTTAGGTATCTGTGTGGATTAAAAGTAGAGGAAGATACTTTGTATTACTGCTACTATAGTGATACAGGAGAGTTTGTTTTAAAAAAATTCAAGATTTAATGAGGCATTGTTGAAGAGAAATTTTGCAATTGATCTGTTTAAAATAATTCTTGTTTTTATGGTGATAGAGTTGCATTTAAATGTCTCATCAAATAGTGGCTTTTTACACTTTTTGCCAAGTGGGGTAAATTATATTTTTGTAGATGGCATATTTAGAGTTGCGGTACCTGGATTTCTTTTGATAAACGGATATTTTTTTTATCACTCTATAAAATCAAATAGATATAAAAAGTGGCTCATAAGAGTAACACTTATTTATATTATCTGGATGATTATTTACTCATACTTTTGGCTTGATATTTCTAAACCTCCAAAAGAGATTTTAAAAACAGTTCTATTTGGGTATTGGCACCTTTGGTACTTAAATGCAGTAGTGATAGCTGGTATTTTGACCTATATTTTGAGGAATTTACCTGTAAAAACTTTGCTTGTTATTTCACTAATGCTCTATTTAATAGGTCTTTTTATTGAGTATGGTGGAACTTATCATATTGCAAAATCTCAAAAAATTGATACTTTACTAAACTGGACACCAGGTCATAGAAATTTTCTATTTCTTGGTTTTGTATTTTTTAATATAGGATTTTTAATCAATAAAACCAAAATATACAAACATATTAAAAGCAGCACGGTTGGTTTTGTCATAGTTATATCTTTTATACTGTTAATAGCTGAAGCTTATATCAATTTTAAAAATCTAGGTAATGTCCATTTTGATAATTTATTATTTCTACTCTTTTTAACTCCTGCAATATTTATTGCTTTGTTGCAGATGGGATTAAAATCTGATACTGCTTATCTATCGACTCTTGCAACTGCAATTTATCTTATTCATCCACTTTTTATTATGAGTTTAAAGCAGGTGATTATGACAGACAACCCAATTTTTACTCCACTGATCTATCTTTTTGCTGTGGCAGGAGGAGTTGTTTTGATATATCTAAATAGAAGATTTAAATATCTTTTATAAATCTTGATTTTGCTTTAACGATTTTTGGCAAAATAGTTATTGATACCGTTATATATACCCTTTGCCAAAGCCTTTTGGTAAAAAGGATTATAGAGTCTGTCTCCCTCCATAGGATTGGTGATATATCCGATTTCAATCAATGCCGCTGGCATTTGTGCACCGACAAGCACCCAAAAAGGAGCTTCTCTTACCCCTCCGTCTTTGACACTCCTAAATTTTGCTCTTGTTGCTTTGAGTAAAGAGCTTTGAATGTCAATAGCTAGTTTGTTTGACTGGATGATTTTTGTTTTATTTAGAAAGTCCAAAATAGCATCTTTTGACTTGCGATCAACAGAACTTGGTGCCGCATTCTCTTTTGCTGCTACTCTTTTGGCACGATCTGTCCTAGCTGGAGAGAGGAAAAATGTTTCAATCCCTTTTAGAGTCAGCTTTTTCCCCTTTGGTGCAGCATTTGCATGTATAGAGATAAAGAGATCTGCATTTAGTTTTGTTGCCATATGGGTTCTGCTTTTTAAAGATACAAATTTATCACTATCTCTTGTCATAAATACTTTGTAACCCTTGTTCACTAGCATACTCTTTAGATATTTTGCTACTTTTAAAACAGCTTTTTTTTCAAGGTGATTTTTATAGCCGACTGCTCCAGAATCCTTACCTCCGTGTCCTGGATCAATTACGATGATTTTTGATGAGGCATATAAAGGTGTCTCATTTGTCTGTTTCCTTGGAAGCACTTTTTCTTTAAGAGTTTTATCTTTTTTATCTTTTGTTTTTTTGACTATAATATCTATAGGCTTTTGTTTATGAGAGGTTTTTGTGTTGTAGTTTGAAGATTTTTTATTATTGATTTTGATAAAAAGATTTCCCCCTCTTATAAAAGCTTTTGAGTATATTTGCGAGTTATTTTGTAAAACTACTCTAAGAATATCATCTTTTTGTGAGATACTTACACTTTGAAGCGGGGTATGTAAAAATTTAGTTGCACCTTTGAGTTTTGCTTTTATGTTATAGACTGTTTTGTATAGACTCTTCTTGGGATCATTGTTGTTATAAAAGATCAGCTCACTCCCTTTTAGCCTTTTGTCAAACTTTATAACGATTGTATTATCTTTTACATTGATAGAGTTTACATATCTTGATATCGGCTTTGGTTTGAACTCATCTATTTTTGGCTGAATATGCTTTGATTTTTTTATAGTTGTATGGTATTTACTAAGAGATCTATACTCTTTTTCGTAGCTTGAAGTATCTAAATCCAAGAGTTTTCTTGATCTTATTATCCCTTTTAGAGATTTTACAATTAGATTTTTATCTTTTGCAATGACTGATTGGATATATAGATTTTCAAGCTTGTGTAGTATCTCTACTGTCTGACCTTTTGTTGCATACGGGATCTCTTTATTTAGTCTATCAATCTCAAAAGCCAAATTCCTAGCATATAGATTAAGTACTAGCAAGAAAAAAAGGAGAAAATGTCTAATCATTTTCTCCATAAACCAATTTATTCATTAGCTCTTTGACTGAGATAATTTCGTTGATTTTATATCCATTGCTACCGGTAAAGAATAGTCCGGTATCCTCTTTCCCCATATAGGCATCTGAGAGTCTGTCAGCTATACAGTATCCGACAACTTTTGCCTCTTCACCTCTATGGCAGGGAGCAACACAGTTACTGATACATTTGATGGCTGGTCCCTCTCTTTTTTCTACCATCTTAATAAGATTGGTTCTAACACCTCTTGCGGGATAGCCAACGGGAGATTTTAAGAGCTGTATATCATCCTCTTTAGTTTGTAGTAAGACTTTTTTGAAATTTTCATGTGCATCACACTCATGTGTTCCTATAAATCTGGTACCCATTTGGACACCATCAGCTCCTAGTTCTAACATTTTGTCTATGTCACTCTTATCCCAGATACCTCCAGCAGCAATCAGAGGGAAATCTCCCCATTTTGCAATCTCCTCTTTTATAGGAGCGATCAGATTTTCTAACTGGTACTCCTCCATAAAACACTGCTCATATGTAAATCCTTGGTGTCCTCCACTCTTTGGACCCTCTACAATCACAGCATCTGGCAATCGATTGTATCTTTGTGTCCATCTTTTGCAGATGATTTTGAGTGCCTTTGCAGATGATACGATTGGTATGAGTGCGACATCAGGAAAATCTTGAGTAAATTCGGGCATATTTGTTGGAAGTCCGGCACCTGTTATGATAGCATCAGCTCCAGCTTCACAAGCATCTCGAACTACTCTTCCATAGTCATTGATCGCATATAAAACATTACATCCAAGAGGAGCATCGCCACAAATTTTTCTGGCATTTTTAAAAATCTCTTTTAAAGCTTTTGCACTATAAAAATTTAGAGCTTCATATGGTTTTCCGGCAATTTCTTTATCTACAAAAGCTTGATTTTCATAGTATCCGGTACCGACACTAGATATTATACCAAGACCTCCCTCTTTACTTACATTTGCAGCTAGTTTGTCCCAACTAATACCTACACCCATACCACCTTGAATGATTGGGTGTTTTATACTAAATTTTCCTATCTTTAAAGCCATTTTAGATTACCTTTACTTTTGCAAATTTTCTTTTTCCTACCTGTAAGATATACTCACCACTCTCAAGCTGTAACTGTTCATCATCAATTTTTTGTTGATCTATTTTTGCCGCACCTTGTTTGATATCTCTTCTTGCCTGTGAAGTAGAAGGAGATATTTTTGATTCAACCAAAGCTTTGGCTATCCAGATTGGTCCATCAAATGTAAATTCACTGATATCTGATGGAATTTGAGATTTTTTATGAACTCTTTCAAACTCCTCTTTTGCTTTTTGTGCATCCTCTTTAGAGTGATATTTTTCAATCAACTCCATTGCCAAAGCCTCTTTTACCGATTTTGGATGCAGAGAGTTATTTGATACTCCCTCTTTTAGTTTTTCTATCTGCTCGATCGATTTTTCACTTAAAAGTTCATAGTATCTCCACATCAAATCATCACTGATACTTAAAATTTTACCAAATATCTCATTTGCACTCTCAGTAACACCGATATAGTTTCCAAGTGATTTACTCATCTTGTTCACTCCATCAAGCCCTTCAAGCAGAGGCATCATCAATACTGCCTGCTCTTTTCCGACATTGTAAGCTCTTTGGAGTTGTCTTCCCATAAGAAGGTTAAACTTTTGGTCTGTTCCACCAAGCTCTATATCACTCTTTAGTGCAACAGAATCATATCCTTGAAGAAGCGGATATAAAAATTCTGAGATTGAGATAGGTGTTTGGGATTTGTATCTTTTTTCAAAATCCTCCCTCTCAAGCATTCTTGCTACACTGTAAGTGGTACTAAGCTCAACAATCCCACTAGCTCCTAGCTCATCAAGCCAAGTAGAGTTAAAAACAACTTCAGTCTTTTTGGGATCAAGGATCTTAAAAACCTGCTCTTTGTAACTCTTGGCATTTTCTAAAACAGTCTCTCTGTCAAGCTTTTTTCTTGTAGAGCTTTTACCTGTAGGATCGCCTATCATACCGGTAAAATCTCCTATTAAGAATTGAACTACTCCTCCATATTTTTGGAATGTGGCAAGTTTTTGGATTAGTACCGTATGCCCTAAGTGAATATCTGGAGCAGTAGGATCAAATCCTGCTTTTACATAGAACTCTTTTCCATTCTCTAAATACTCTTTTAAAAGTGTCTCAATCCTTTTGATGTCGATGATCTCACTCACACCTCTTTGTATCTCTTTTAATGCCGTATCTAAATCAAACAAATCCTCAATCCTTCTTATATGCATCATTCATCGCACTAAGCTCAATGATGCGGTAGTTATTGTTGTCTTTTTGTAGTAACTTCTCTTTGCTTTTTGGCGGAATCTCTACTGCTAGTTCAAAAAACTTTGCTTGGGTATTCTCCTGCTCACTTAAAGAAATAGTCACTAAATCTATATCAATTTTAGCTAAATATTGTAAAAAGTAAGCTAGAGAACCCTTTTTATTTTCAATACTGACAATGAGTTTATATAAGTTTGCATCTTTTTGGAGCCATTGAACAAAAAGCATTGGCTCTCTTTCTCTCATCATCTCATATGCATGTGAGCAAAACTTATGATGAACTACAACAGAACTTCCCATTTTAAAAGCTACTATATCATCACCTTTTTTAGGGTGGCAACAGTAATCAAAATTGACTTTTGATATATTTGAAGTGGTATAAAAAATCAGATCGTCAAACTGAACTTTTTTTAGTTTGTAACTTTTTATAGGGGAGATGATAGGAAATATCTTTTTATTGGCGATGATTCTCTTTTTAAGTTTGTAAATATCTTCTTGAAGATGCTCTTTGTCAATAGCAGATTTAAAAAGGTTTTTTGAAATACCTTCTTCTTCAAGATATGGTGAGAGTTGATCATATTTTAGGTTAAATATATTCAAAAGTATATTTTCTGATGTAAAAAGATTGATCTCTTTTAGTTTTTGTTTGCAATTGTTTTTCATTGCATTTTTTGCTTTTGCAGTTTTTAGTGTGTTTATCCAACTGCAACGATTGATGATTTTATCACCGGTTTTTATAGTTACAATATCACCGTTTTTAAGTTCAGTTAAAAATGGTACTCTTTTTTTGTTGATATAGGCTTCTTTTGCACTGTTGCCCACTTCTGTATGAATGGCATAGGCAAAATCAAGCACAGTAGCACCTCTAGGTAGTGTAAAAAGATCACCTTTTGGAGAAAAAACAGATATATCTTCACTGTAAAGATCATCTTTTGCCAAAGAGTACATCTCTTCAAGACTCTCTCCCTCGTCACTTTGGCTCTTAAGATCATTTAGCCATGAGAGTTTAGGTTCAAGTGCACTGTATCCTTTGTATTTCCAGTGTGCGGCAATTCCAAACTGTGCAGTATTGTGCATTTTGTAAGTTCTAATTTGAGTCTCGATGATTGATCTCTCATCAAAGAGTGTTGTATGAAGAGTCTGGTAGCCATTATCTTTTGGAATAGCGATATAATCTTTAAATCTTGAAATAAGCGGTGTGAAGTTTTGATGGACTATTCCAAGAACTCTGTAACAATCAAGAGGATCTTCCACTAAAACTCTTACAGCCATCAAATCCAGTACTTCATCTATGCTGATCCCTTTTCTGTGCATCTTCATATAGATAGAGTAGAAGTGTTTGATTCTCTTTTCAATCTTGAAGCTACCTTGCATAAAACCATTTTTAAGTAATAGATTTGTCAATTTGTCTATGAAGCTGTTTAGTGAAAGTTGCAGTTGCTGATCTTTGCCGGTTATCATATTTTCTATTTTTTTATACTCTACTGGCATAAGATAGGAAAAACTCAAGTCTTCTAGAACATTTTTTATAGTAGAGATTCCAAGCCTGTGTGCAATTGGTACATACACTACCATTGTCTCTTCGGAAATTCTTTTTTGTTTTTCATTCGAGAGTGCATCAAGTGTAAGCATATTGTGAACTCTATCACAAAGTTTTACGACCAAAATTCTCACATCTGCAATTGAGGCTAAGAGCATTTTCCTAAAAGAGAGAGCGGAACTTGCCAGTCTCTCATTTGAGGATGAGGGTGCTAGTTTGTCATCTCTGATTTGGACAATTTTGGTCAAACCCTCTACAAGCTTTGCAACTTCAGGTGAAAATTTAGTTTCAATCTCTGTGATTTCACACTCTGTGTCTTCAACAACATCATGCAAAAGTGCAGAAATAATCATATCTTTGTCACCACCAAAATAGGCGGTCAAAGATGCAACCAAAATAGGATGAATTATATAAGGTTCACCAGATTTTCTAAATTGTCCTTCATGCCACTTTTTTGCAAAAAAAAGAGCCTCTTTTACATCTTTGTCATTTTGGCTTAAGTCATAAAGAAGATTTGTAGCATCACCAACATTGTTGATATTTTTGATCTTCTTTAGTAAAAGATCCATAAAATAACTATATGTCCTGGATCATATCAAGTGTCACCAAACCTTCAGCTATCTCCATAAGTGCGATATCAGTCAATTTGGTCTTGTCTTTGTTTACTTTGATAAGAGGCTCTGCTCCTTCAGCTAGTTTGTTTGCTCTTTGAGCAACCATAATCGATAGTATATAACTGTCATCGTTTGCATTTTGCATCGCTTTGTATATCACTTTTTCCAATCTCATAAACTTTTTCCTTTATAATTTTTTTACTATTGAGCAGTTACTTGTATCACCCTCTATAATTTTTAGCAGATTCCCTTTTTCAAACATATTACAGACCACGATAGGAAGTGAGTTGTCTTTGGCAAGTGCTATTGAGGTATCATCCATAACTTTGACATTATCATCAAGTGCTTGTTCATAAGTGAGTGTATCATATTTTTTGGCATCATCAAACTTGTTTGGATCTTTATCATATACTCCGTCAACTTTTGTAGCTTTTATGATCATATCAGCATTGATTTCAACAGCTCTTAGAGTTGCGGCTGTATCTGTTGTAAAGAAAGGATTTCCCGTTCCTGCCGCGAAAATTACAATTCTGCCTTTTTCCAAATGTCTTCTTGCTCTTCTGACAATAAATGTTTCAGCAATCTGCTCCATCTTTATGGCTGTTTGAACCCTTGCATACAGACCAAAATACTCCAAAGCCTCTTGGAGTGCCACAGCATTGATCACAGTTCCAAGCATACCCATATAATCACCGCTTGTTCTTGCTATCAATCCATCTTCACTGGCACTTACACCTCTAATGATATTTCCTCCACCTACAACTATACCTACTTCTATATCATTGTCATGGAGCTCTTTAATCTCCTGCGCAATAAATTTCAAGATTTTAGTATCTATTCCAAAACCCTCAGCTCCTGCCAAGGCTTCACCTGAAAATTTTACTAAAACTCTTTTTCTTTTCATTAAGGCTCCTTAAATATTTGACCTATTTTACTAAAATATGTTAAGAGAAAGATAAAGAGGGTTACTTTATAAGTCTCATAGGATTGATATGTTTCTCATTTTGTGTTACTTCAAATGTCAACTCTTTGTTGATTCGACCCAAAACATACCCTTTTTTGAGTCTTTTGCCCACATGAACTGTCGGAGCTATTTTTGATAAATGGGCATAAATAGTGTGTATATTGTTTTTATTTTTGACGATTACTACACGATCAAGCATGGGAGTTTTGTCTGCATATATGACAGTTCCGTCTAAAACATTATAGACTTTTGCATCTCTCTTTTTTGAGCGTAAAATTACGGCATCGTTAAAAATTTTTATCTTGTAAATTGGATCTACATAGTTTCCAAAATTTTGAACCAGTGTATAACTTTTTAGCGGAGATATCGTTTTTGGTCCTCTGTATTTTATCAGTTTGGTATGTTGATAGGACGAGCCTATCTGTCTTACATTTACATTTGAACCGGTGGCTTTTATTGTGGTTTGTTGTAGCTTCTTTTTGGTAATATGAAGGCGATTTAGTGTCTTTGCCAAAGCATTTTTTTCATTTTTGATTTGATTTAATCTTTTAATATACTCCTCTTTTTGCTTTTTCAGTGATGCTATGGATGCTTGTTGGGTTTTGTTTAGATTTAAAAGAGTTTTCTGTTTTAACTCCAGTGCTTTTTTTCTGTTTGCATATTTGAGAACTTCTTTTTTTACAATATCGATACTTTTATTGTATTTGATATATTTTGATTTGTTTCTTTTAAGATTTTTGCGTAGTATATCTGTATAGTTGTGCAGTATCTCATTCATCACGATATCTTCTTGAGTTAAATCGTTTTCATTCTCATTATTGTGGGTGATAATATCAATAGATAGCTCTTTGGATATGATATCGACAACTTTCCCACCTATTAGTTTCTCTTTTTTTTCAAGCTTATTATAGAGTTTTTGAAGTTTTAAGAGTTCACCTTTTTTGATTTTACTCTTTTTTTGAAGCTCTTTTATCTCTAGTTTACACTTTTTTATCTCATCTGAGAGTCTGTTTATTTTTTGGTAGCGGTGATTTATATCGTTTGCTATCTTTTCAAGTCTGTTGGATAATCTTTTTTGAAGAGATTGTTTTGTATCTATTTTGACCTGTGTTGTTTGAATTTTATCTTCTATATTAGCTTGAGCGATAAAATGAAGAGTAAAAATAGCAAAGAAAAAAGCTTTACATCTCATAAATCTTTTTGCCTTAAAATAGTAACAGTTACTGAAATGACAGAGATGAGCAAACTAAATAGTACCAATCTTAAAGTATCTGCAAAAAAGCTAAAATTGTTTAGTTGAAGGTTTAGATCTTGATGAATTTTTTCTATATTTACAAAATCGGGAAGAAAGTTAAATACAACTCCTACCAAGATTGCAGCAATTAAAGCATCAATAATGACAGATTTATATAATGATGCACTCTTCATCCAAAACGGGGCTCCAAAAAGTCCCATCACATACATTCTGTTTTGGTGCTCCAAAGTCCAAATCTCCATCTGTTTGATAATAAGTAAAAAAGAGATAAAAAATATAAATATAGCAAAGATATATGAAGCACTCTTTGAGAGTTTTAGAAATTGATGAAATTTATTAAAAGTCTGCTTGAAAGTCTCTACTTTTGTTACTGTCTTATTCTCTTGGATTTTTTGTGATATTGCTTGTAGTTCACTATCGCTTGGGAGTTTTGTCAATTTTATAGAGTAAAATTTTGGCAGAGTTGCTTTTAGATATGCAAGGTCTGCTCTTGAAATATCATCTTTTAGTTTATTGATATAGTTATCTTTTTTAATCTCTGTAATATTGCTGATATATGGTATTTTGTTTTTAAACTCTACGGCATTTATCGCTTTTTTGGAGACGACTATTATGGCATATTTGTCAGCCAAATTACTCTCATAATCTTTGACTGCACGATTTAGCATAAAAGAGAATTGCAGTGAAAAAAGTAGAATAAAAAGCGGGATAATAAATGAAAAATGGTTCTTAATGGACTTCATCTATTTGCCCCTCATTGATATAATATTGTCTGTAATTTACCCCCAAAGAGAGTGGTAGTTTATGAGTAGCTACTACTACAGTTGATCCCACATGGGAGCGGACATTTTTTAAGAGTTCCCAAATGACAGAGCTTGAGTATTCATCAAGGTTTCCTGTCGGCTCATCTGCAATAATCAAAATAGGATTGTGTGCCAAAGCTCTTGCCATTGCTACTCTTTGTTGTTCACCACCACTTAGTTCAAGCGGATATCTGTGAGCTTTGTGTGATAGCTTGACATGATGCAAAAGCTTATTTGCCTGAGCTTTGCAAATCTTTTTTGAGTATCCTGCTATCATAAGAGGCAGCATCACATTTTTTTCTACACTCCACTCATTGATAAGCTTGTAATCTTGAAAAATGACACCGGTATGCTTTCTTAAGAGATTTCTTTTTTGTTTTGAGATTCCGTTTAGTTCAAACCCCGCAACTTTTAGGCTTCCTTGGGCAACACCAAGTTCTGAGTATAGAGATTTTAGCAGTGTCGATTTTCCGCTACCGCTTTTGCCTGTAATAAATACAAACTCTTTTGATTTGATACCAAAATTGATATTTTTCAAAATCGGTTCGTCGTTATTATAGGCTAAGTATAGATCGTTAGCTTGAATTATATCGGTCATATAAAAACTCTTCAATTATTTGGTGTGATTTTAAACTTTGCTTTGTTGGCAAAGAGTCATTTGGAAAATATTGTATCTTATTATTATTAAATATCAAATATTTATGTTCACATCTTTCAAAAGCTCCAAAAGAGAGCTTAAGCACAGCACAGTTACCGGAGCATTGATAGAGTTTTTCAAAGTGAATAAAAAAATCATCTCCTTTGATAACGAGATTTTCAAAACCGTTTTTTAGCTTTGAAATATCGATATTTTTACTAAAATTCATACTACTTTTGAACTCTTTTTTTTCACTGGTGATTTGATTTACCAATATCAGATCATATATGTTTTTTTCCATTTTTTTCCATCTATCTTCATATTTTGAGCTAATTGGTAAATTTATATTTTTTCGGATGATAAATTCAACTTTATTTAGTGAACTAAAAAGGTTGTAGCTATACTCATAGTAGTTTTGGCTGTCTGTTCTAAGCTCTAAAGTTCCATCTTTTTTCAAAACTCTAATAGACTCCTCAATGAAAGTTTGGTTGATTACTCTTCTGTGAGGTTTTTTATCCCAAGGGACTGGAAAGTGGATGAAGATTTTACCCACACTGTTTGATGGCAATAGTTCCAAAAAGACTCTGGCATCAAATTTGCAGATTAGAATATTGTCAATCTCTTGAAGTTTGCACTGTTTGATGACTTGTTCGATTGAGGGAGTATGAATTTCTAGTCCAATAAACTGGATATTTGGATTCTCTTTTGCCTGATGAAGCAGATGTCTTCCGCTCCCAAAACCGATCTCAACCCAAATCTCTTTGGAGCTTTTAAATTCATTTGCAAAAAACTCTATATCTTTTAAAATATGATCATTTTTATTTGTGAGTATCGGGCTCTTTTTACCTCCGATATTTGAAAATGTAAGATCCAAAGAGTGCAAATCGCAAAATGCCTTAAGTGCATCTTTTATGATAAATATCGGTGAAATTTTACTTAGTTTATCAGCTTTTATGAGATAGTCATTTTCTCGTTTTATCAGTACCAAAAAAAATCTTTTGTCTTCAAACTTTACTGATATTAGCGACTCTCTGCCATCTTTTTGGGTAGCTATATACTCAAAGAGATAGCCATCTTTTTTAGCAGGAAAGTTGGCTAACTCTAATTTTTGGGTCTGTATGTTTGGCATTAGTGGTACCTATTGCTTAGAACCATGATTTTCTTTTTGTGTCAATGCCCTCAACTTCAACTTTAATCGCTCTTGAATTAGAACTTTCTATACCATTTGCATCAACAGCTCTGATGTAGTAGGTATATGTTGTGTTTGGTTTTATTTTTGGATCTACAAATGTTGTTCCTTTAAAACCTGCTATTTTTATCTTTTTGATTTTCCATCCATTCCAAAATGATTTGTATATGTTGTAAGCGACACTTCTGCTGTCTCTGTTTTTCCATTTTAGTTCAACTTTATTGTTGATAATTTTAGCCGATGTAATTTCAGGTGCGATAAGAGGTGGAAGAGTAACTCCTCGAACCGGTTTTGTGTCATTTTTTGATTCCAATCCATCTTTGTCAACAACACTAACCCTGTAAAATCTTGCTTCACCGTCATTGTCAAACTTGTCACTGTAGTGTGTAGCCCTTGTTTTTGCTATAAGTCTATATACTCCATCTTCAAAACTGCTTGCATAGACATTATAGTGATCAAAATCTTTTATAGGTGATGGTTTCCATAT
Organism: Sulfurospirillum sp.; assembly: GCA_003978405.1. Classification (GTDB taxonomy): domain Bacteria; phylum Campylobacterota; class Campylobacteria; order Campylobacterales; family QNZT01; genus QNZU01. The sequence continues at coordinate 1,835 of QNZU01000040.1, read as the reverse complement.
CAAATCAACTCTTCTTGGTAGATTTGTTGTTGCCATAAGACCTTCGACTTTTGGGGGAAGAGCTTTTGATTTTCCTACAACTACTTTTGAAGGAGCTGAATAGACTCCATCATCAGTTTTTGCAATGACTCTGTATTGGTATAAAATCCCAGGCTTAACAGTTGTGTCGATGTATTCGACACTTAATCTTTTATCAACATTGGCTAAATTTTGCCAGATTTTTGATGCTGGGTCATATCTTTGGATAATATATCCGTCGACTCTTGGATCCTCATCTATTCTCCAAAGTATTTTAATTCTGTTTGGAAGACCTGATACTGTCATTACATGCTCAACTCTTTGTAGAGGTTTTGGAGGTTTTGTGATAGATATCTTTGTTGGCAATGAAACTCTGCCGTCATCAGTGTAGAGTGAAATCATATAGCGGTTGTATTTGTATGGATGTCTGTTTTTATCAGTATAGTGAGCGACATAACGATCTGGCAGTGTAGCAATTAGTTTGTATCCATTTTGCTCATTATTTCTAAAAATTCTGTATCCGGCAACATGAGGTTTTCTAACAGGTTTCCACTCCAAAGCAACTTCGGATAGAGAAGATTTGATTTTTACACCTTGAACTGTCGGCAGAGATCTGTCAAGTTTTAGATTTTGCAGATTTAGTGATGGTATAGAAATTTTAGGCATATTCAAACTCTCAATGCCAAAGCCTTTTTCTGTGCATCCGTTAAGAAAGAGTATCAAAACGGTTAATAAGATAGTCCAGATCGAGTTTCTCATCTATTGTCTCCTTAGAAAAGTTTTTTTGTAAAATTGTATTAAAATCATCAAATAGTGGTGCTTTAAAACTCATCAACTTACCGCTTCTTGGGTGTTTGAAGTAGATGAATTTTGCATGCAACATTACTCTTGTGAGTCTATCTTTTTTGCTCTTAAAACCATATAGCAAATCTCCTATTATATGTCTTGATAGAGATTTAAGATGAACTCTTATTTGATGAGTCCTTCCGCTAAAGAGTTTACAGGCAATCAATTCAGTATTGTTTATGGTATTGGTACCAAGTTTTATAAAAGCACTTTTTGCATCTTTGCCGTTATGATCTATTGCCATTCTTGTTCGGTAGTTTCTGTCTCTTGCAATCGCTTTATTTACGATAATATCCTCTTTTAGAGGAAGATCTATGATTGCTAGATAATATCTTCCCATTGTTCTGTCTTCAAGTTGTTGTGAGAGTATAGTATGTGCATCGTTATTTTTGGCGATTACCAAAGCTCCACTTGTTTCTTTGTCTATTCTATGAACTATTCCGTGTCGCTCTTCTCCGCTTAGAGTCGAGAGTGATATGCCCTTGTGCTTTAGCCAGTCAACAAGTGTGGGCTCTTAGATGAGGGGGTTTGTTGATCACTAAGATATCTTCATCTTCATAGATGATATCTATATCAAAATCTATCTCTTTTGGAAAATCTCTCTTCTTTTTTGGGAAAGAGTATTGTATCTTTTCACCCACCTTTAGTTTGTAGCCACATTTGTTGATCTTTTTGCCGTCAATTGTGACACCGATCTCTTTGATAAAATTCTCAATTTGATTTCGAGGTTTTTTTAAATGGTTTTGAAGATATTTATCAAGACGGTCTGAATCTTGTGCTATAATCTCTTCCAATTTTTTACTCCATCTGCAGACAGGATTGTTATGTTTCAAATCGACAGGCGTATTTTTACCCATTTTGATTATATTATGCCTACTCTAATTTTACCGATAATACTGTTTTCATACCTACTTGTAGATGAATTGTATCCAATCTTAGCAAATAAACAATTGGTATATTTTAGTTTAGGT
>QNZU01000007.1 GCA_003978405.1 Sulfurospirillum sp. | reverse complement strand
ATCAATATACAAATAAGTGAGAGTGTTCGGGGTAGAGATGTATTTATCATCCAATCAACATGTGCTCCAGCAAATGCAAACCTAATGGAACTTCTAATCATGACTGATGCTCTAAAAAGAAGCTCTGCAAACTCAATCACTGCAATCATCCCATATTTTGGATATGCTAGACAAGATAGAAAAGCGGCTCCAAGAGTACCAATATCGGCAAAACTGGTAGCAAATCTGATTGAAACCGCGGGAATTGACAGAGTCGTCACTTTGGATCTTCATGCAGGACAGATTCAGGGCTTTTTTGATATTCCAGTTGATAATCTATATGGCTCAATCGTCTTTCGTGAATATTTAAGAAGAAAAAATCTCAAAAATCCAATCATTGCATCTCCTGATATCGGAGGAGTTGCCAGAGCTAGAAGCTTTGCCAAAGATATGGGACTTGATTTGGTCATTATTGACAAAAGAAGAGAGAAAGCAAATGTGGCTGAAGTGATGAATATCATAGGTGATGTTGAGGGTAAAGATGTGATCTTGATAGATGATATGATAGATACCGCTGGAACTATTGTCAAGGCTGCAAAAGCACTAAAAGATAGTGGAGCAACTTCTGTAATGGCATTTTGTTCACACCCTGTTCTAAGTGGTCCAGCACATGAGAGGATCACAAACGGAGAGCTTGATGAGCTTGTAGTAACAGATACCATACCATTAGCACAAGAGAATGAGAAGATAACAGTCCTCTCAGTAGCACATCTTTTTAGTGAAGTCATCAGAAGAATCTATCACAATGAGAGTGTAAACGGACTATTTTATTAATGCAAAAAAATATTCGAAATTTCTCAATCATTGCCCATATCGACCACGGAAAAAGCACACTTGCTGACAGACTGATCCAAGAGTGTGGTGCCGTGGAGGATAGACTATTGTCAAATCAAATGATGGATACAATGGATATTGAGCAAGAAAGAGGAATCACTATCAAAGCTCAGAGTGTAAGGCTCACATACGAAAGAGATGGAGAGATTTATATTCTAAACCTCATAGATACTCCAGGACATGTCGATTTCTCATATGAAGTGAGCAGATCCTTAGCCTCAAGTGAAGGTGCACTTTTGATTGTAGATGCTTCACAGGGAGTTGAAGCTCAAACGATTGCAAATGTCTATATCGCAATAGATAATGATCTTGAGCTAATTCCAGTCATCAATAAAATCGACCTTCCATCGGCAGATGCAGAGCGTGTAAAAGAGGAGATAGAACATACTATCGGTATCGACTGCTCTGAGGCTATCTTGACGAGTGCAAAGACCGGTGAAGGGATAAAAGAGCTTCTTGATGCAATCATCGACAAAATCCCTTCTCCTAATGGAGATGAAAATGCCCCAACCAAAGCTCTTATATATGATAGTTGGTTTGATAACTATCTTGGAGCTTTGGCACTTGTTAGAGTATATGAAGGAGAGATCAGACAAAATCAAGAAGTTTTGGTAATGGGTACCGATAAAAAGCATGAAGTTTTATCTCTAACCTACCCTCACCCGCTCAAACCTCAAAAAACAAAAGCTATTAAGACAGGAGAGATTGGAATTGTATCCCTTGGATTAAAAACTGTTAGTGATATTCAAGTAGGAGATACAATAACAGATGCCAAAAATCCCACTTCAAAATCTATCGAAGGGTTTGAAGAGGCAAAAAGTTTTGTATTTGCCGGAATCTATCCGATAGAGACCGATAAGTTTGAGGATTTAAGAGATGCCCTTGACAAACTAAGACTCAATGACTCATCTATCACATATGAACCGGAGACTTCAGCAGCTCTTGGTTTTGGTTTTCGAGTAGGATTTTTGGGGATGCTTCATATGGAGGTGGTAAAAGAGAGATTAGAAAGAGAGTTTGGGTTAGAACTTATTGCTACCGCTCCAACCGTTGTCTATAAAGTAATCTTAAATGACGGAAGTGAAATAGAGATACAAAATCCAAGTGAACTTCCTCCGATAAACAAGCGACAGGCAATCTTGGAACCTTATGTAAAAGCCACCATTATCACACCAAATGATTATCTTGGAAATGTCATAACACTATTAAATGAAAAAAGAGGTGTTCAGGAGAAGATGGATTATCTAAATCCCCAAAGGGTTCTTTTGGAGTATTCTATTCCATTAAATGAGATAGTGATGGATTTTTATGATAAATTAAAATCAGCTACAAAAGGGTATGCCAGTTTTGATTATGAGCCCATAGGATACAAAGAGGGTGATCTGGTTCAACTTGATATCAGAGTCGCTGGAGAAATTGTAGATGCCTTGTCGATCATTGTGCCAAACTCAAAAGCCCAAAGCAGAGGTAGAGAGTTTGTAAAGACAATGAAAGAGCTTGTTCCAAGACAGCTCTTTGAAGTAGCCATACAGGCTAGTGTTGGCAATAAAATAATTGCCAGAGAGACGGTAAAATCAATGGGCAAAAATGTTACTGCCAAGTGTTATGGTGGAGATATTACTAGAAAAAGAAAACTTCTGGAAAAACAAAAAGCCGGAAAAAAGAGGATGAAATCGATAGGAAAAGTCCAACTACCCCAAGAAGCATTTTTGACAGTTTTAAAGATAGATTAGCAATAACGCTAATCTATGCAATAATATTTTACTTTTTGAAACACTTTGAGGGTAAAATTATCAATTTTTAAACTTTTTACCAAGTATTCTCACTAAAATATAATTTTAAGAAAAAAATTAGCTATACTACTCTCAAGACAAAGAGAAAGGTGATCTAAAGTGAGAGTAAAATTTTTTCCCATCATTGCACTCCTCCTTTTCGCAAATACTCTGTTGCTTGAAGCATCATCCAATCTCTTTGTTAGTACCATACCTTTTAAAGAGGGGATGATTTATTATAAGTTTAGTGGCAACACAAAAGGTTTTGCAAAAGCATACTTTAAAAATTATGGCTCAAAAGTAGCTCTTTATGAGGAGTCATACTCACCGATTATGAACAAGAGAGTAAGAAAGAGTCTCACAATAACAAAAAACGGCTACACAACTACCATCAATCTGTTGGACAAAAAAGGCTCAAAAAGTCTATCTTTAAGATCAAAACTCTTGGAGATTTTTGAAAATCTTGATAATAATGAACAAGAGAGAGTTTTAAATTCACCATCTTCTAAAATCTTAAATATTTCATGTCAAAATATCTCATTAAAAGGGCTAAAAATCTGTATGAATGGCTCTTTGATTTTAAAAAAAGATATCGAGATTTTTGGATATAACCAACATATGGTTGCAGTTTTATTAAAAGAGGAGAAAGTTGATGAAAATCACTTTAAAATCTCTGAAGATATAAAGATTTTAGATGATGATTTTCAAAACAACTCTGCTGAGGAAATTATCGAATCGATAATTGAATAACTTTTGCAAAATTTCTTAACTTACTTGGTTGAAGTGTTAAGATATTGCTCTTTTTAGTTAATGAAATATTTGATGCAAGTGCAAAATCCTGAGATGAATTTACCACTACACTTCCTTTAACTCTCAATCTATAACTACCTGATGGCAGATTTTTTACATAAATTTGCTCAATATTATCCACATGATTTGCACGATCTTGCTTTGCAAGCTGTGTAGGATTTTTTGGATTGAGCGTATATGGATAATATACTTTACCATTACTTGATACAAGTTCTAGATCAAGATCATTAACAAGTGAGACTGAACTACTTGGAGATGATGCAGGATCAACCCAAGAGATAGTTGCTTTAAACTCCCCGCTATTTTTTAATTCAAACGGAAAATCTACACTTTTGTTATATGATACTTTGTTTATATACACTTTTGGAGAGTTTGAGTTGATTGTCTCAACCAAATCCACTGCACCTTTTATATCAATCATCCCATAACCTGTATCATAATCTGGACCCTCTCTTGATACATCTTTTGCACTCTGTATTAAAACTGATGTCAATATATCGTGTCTTATATCATAGCCACCGCTAACACTCTTGTATGCTTGAGCCAACAAAAGTGACATACCTGTAGCTGCAGGTGTTGCCATTGAAGTTCCATTCATCCACATATAATCACTGTTATTTTGCGAAAAAGTAGAGTATATACCCTCACCTCTTGCACAGAGTTCTGGCTTTATTCTACCATCTTTTACCGGACCGTTTGAGCTAAAGTTTGCTTTACCACTGGCGTTTAAATTTAAAGCACCGATTGTCAAAACATTTTTTGCATTTGCTGGACCTTTGATCTTTCCATAACTTGGATAGCTTGAATCCAAGCCATCATTTCCAGCAGCTATAAAAATATTCATATATGGATTTTGATAAATTGCTCTATCCTCTTTTACCGCTTCAGCATCATAGGTTCCCAATTTTGACTTTTCATTGTATCCATATGAGTGGTTTGAAAACAAAATATCATATTTATTGTATATATCTACACTCATATCAGCAAATGCCCCATCATAAAATGAAAAACTGTATATAGTTGAATTTGGAGCCATACCTTTTGCTTTCTTTTTTACACCCTTAGCACCAATAATTCCAGCCACATGTGTTGCATGATCAGCAAAATCATAATCTCCGATATCATAAACTCTTTTGTTACTTCCATTTTGAAACTCTACATGATTTGCTCTTACCATACCACCATCAACCACGGCAACACTCATCCCCTCACCCTTTAAAGAGAACTCCTTGGAGACTTTGTTTACACCCTCATAATCTCTGGTTTTTGCATTTTTACTCCCAATAGAAAATCTCTTTTGTATATACTCTATCTTTGATAGTTTACTTAATCTCTTCAAGTCATCTCTAATGATATAGATAGTTGCACTTCTTAACTCTTCATTTACAGAACTCACAGTTGCATTAATAGATGCTTTTTGTAAATACTCTGTTATCTCATCCTTATCCATAGTCTCAAATAACAAGAGTGTGATTTTAATATTATCACTCATAGAAAACTCTTCTATACCATTACCGGTTTTAAAGAGATCAGAATCCAACTTCTCATCACTAATATCAAGTTTGTAACTTAGGATATTTGAGTCTTTAAGATAAGCATCAACACTATCTTTATCACCCACAATATAGTAGTTTAAGTTACCTATATAGCTAATGGACTTTATTCCACTTTGATACATAGTCTCTTCTTGAGTTTTAGTTATTGGATGTTTGACCTTTATCTTTACACTCTCATCAATCTCGGCAGAAAACAGATTGCTTGAGAAGAGCAATAACAGTAGTGCTTTACTTAGCTTCATTTTTAAATCCATTTACAAACTCCATTTATTTTCTCTTATAAGCTAAGTCGGCACAAAATTGAGTATAAGTATAATTTTATTTTACTTATTAATATTTTTTTTCACTTTGTATCTTTTTATTTACCTTTTGAAACATTTTTTTACAAATAGATGGGGATGTGGATTAAAAATAAATTGATATAATATAAAGATATACGGTACCTTTAATCTGTAAATTAGAGGTCTTGTCAATAAATAAAGAGGTAATCTACTTGAGAGTATTAACAGGAATTCAGTCATCTGGAGCTTTGCATATTGGTAACTACTTTGGTGCTATTAAACCAATGCTTGAACTTCAAGAGAGCAGTGATCTGTTTATCTTTATAGCAAACTATCATGCCCTAACATCATTAAAAGATTCTAAAGCACTAAAACAAAATACTCTTGAAGCTGCAAAGATATTTTTAAGTCTTGGTATCGATCCGCAAAAATCAACTTTTTGGCTCCAATCAGATGTCAAAGAGGTGTTGGAGCTTTACTGGATACTCTCAGCCTATACACCAATGGGACTTCTTGAGAGAGCCCACAGCTACAAAGACAAAGTCGCAAAGGGAATCCCTGCCAATCATGCACTCTTTTCATATCCTGTTTTAATGGCAGCTGATATACTTTTATATGATATTGACACAGTTCCAGTAGGAAAAGATCAGATTCAGCATATTGAGATAGCAAGAGATATAGCTCAAAAGTTCAATAATGACCATGGTGAGATTTTTAAATTGCCCCAATTTAAAGTAGATGAGAGTGTTGCAACAGTTCCTGGTACCAATGGAGAAAAGATGAGTAAGAGTTACGGCAATACGATTGATTTGTTTACTACACAAAAGAGATTAAAAAAACAGATTGGCAAAATTGTCACCGACTCGACACCTCTAGAAGAACCAAAAGAGTATGAAGGGTGTAATCTTTATAAGATATGTGAACTCTTTATGGATGAGGATGAATTGAAAAACCTACGGCAAAGATACAAAAATGGCGGTGAAGGGTATGGACACTTCAAGGCAGACTTAAGCAGTAAGATTTGGGACTACTTTGAAGAGGCAAGAGAGAAAAAAGCTTACTTTGATGAGCATGAAGATGAAGTGATGGATATTCTGAGTTATGGTGCAAAAAAGGCTAAAAAAATTGCATCCAAAAAGATAGAAACTATTCGTAAATGCGTAGGAATACTGGAGTAAAAAGATGATAGATTTAAAAGTTTTGCAAAACAGTTTTGATGAAGTTGCCAAAAAATTAGAAAAAAAAGGGATTGATTCAAATCTTCTCGAAGAGCTAAAGCAGATATCCACGAAATTAAAAGAGCAAAAAGCACTGCTTGAGAATTTACAAGCCAGTCAGAATGCAAAGAGCAAACTCTTTCCACAATACCAAAAAGAGGGAAAGGATATCAATACTCTAAAAGAGGAGTTGGCAAAAAATAAGCAACAAATCTCCATAGAACAAGAGGCACTAAGAGAGTTGGAAAAGAGTTTGGAGGATTTGGCACTAAATATACCAAATATTCCAGATCCAGATGTTCCTGATGGGAAAGATGAAGAGGATAATATAGTCTTAAAAGAGGTGTTAAACATCCCACAGTTTGACTTTACACCAAAGGAGCATTGGGATTTTGAAGAGTTGGACTGGATCGATTTTGAAAGAGGAGTAAAACTTTCAAAGAGCCGTTTTAGTGTCATAAAAGGTGATGCGGCAAAACTGGAAAGAGCACTAGTAAACTATATGCTTGATTTTAATGCCAAAAGAGGCTTTAGCGAGGTGAGTGTCCCATATATTGTGAACAAAAATGCACTTCTTGGAACAGGACAGCTACCAAAATTTGAAGATGATCTGTTTAAAATCGAAGGCGAGGAGCTATACCTGATACCAACAGCTGAAGTACCGCTGACAAATCTATACCAAGATGAGATCATTCCAAAAGAGAAGTTACCAATCAAAATGACTTCATATACACAATGTTTTAGAAAAGAGGCAGGGAGTGCCGGTAGGGATACAAGAGGAATAATCAGACAGCATCAGTTTGGGAAAGTTGAATTGGTTTCAATTGCATCCCAAGATAGTAGCGATGAGATATTTAATCAGATGGTAGAGTGTGCGAGTGATCTGCTTAGCTCACTAGGGCTGCCTCATAGATTGGTTCTGCTTTGTGGTGGTGATCTTGGATTTAGTGCAGCAAAAACAATCGATCTTGAAGTATGGCTTCCAGGACAAAATCGTTACCGTGAGATAAGTTCTGTATCAAATACAAGAGATTTTCAGGCAAGAAGAGCCAAAATACGATACAAAGATGAGAAAAAAAATATTTTGGCTCACACACTAAACGGTTCATCTTTGGCAGTAGGTAGAACACTTATTGCAATCATTGAGAATTATCAACAAAAAGATGGAACAGTTAAAATACCTGAAGCATTAATTGAGTATATGTAGATAAATGGCAAAAGAGAATCTAAAAGAGAATGAGCTTGAGAGTGATGAATTTATCACTCTTGATGATGATGAAATTGATGAGCTGTTTGAAGATGTGCCAATTGCTCAAGAAAATATCCAAAAACCCACGAGTGGTACCAATACCCTTTTTATATGGCTGATTGGGATATTGGTACTGATTATCTTAATAGGTGCAGGAGTGTTTTATTACCTGTATTCACAAAAAAAAGAGAAAAGTGTCGAGCAAAACAGCACCACTAAAATCATTAAAAAGATTGAAATAGCCTCTAAAAAAAGTAGTGTTAAAGATAAAAATTTATCAAAAGAGGCACAATTAATCAAAAAAGCAGAAGAGTTATATGAGAATGGGAAAAAGGATGAAGCTCTTGTAATCCAAACCAAAATCGCACAATTTAACAAAGCTTTGACCCACTACAATCTTGGTGTGGCAAAATTAAAAGAGAGACGATACGAAGATGCAAAAAATGAGTTTCTTCTATCATCCAAAAATAGTGAACTTCATTTTCAAAGCTCACTAAATCTGGCTATCGTTGCCTTTTACCAAAAAAATAGTGATGAATTTAACAAAAATCTACAAGAGGCACGAAAATATCTAATTACACAAAAAAACTCAAAACTATACAACTACTACAGAGCACTTATAGATTATTATGGAGGATTTTTTCCAGAAAGTTCGGTTGCACTCCATAATCCAAGCTCAAACTATTACCAAAAAGATAAAACATATCTATTGGCAAAGATTGAGACTCTTTTGCAAAACTACAACAAAAGTGTGGATATACTACAAAGTAGCAATGATGAAAACTATCTCTTTACCTTGGGTCTTTTATATGCCAAAAAGAATGAGCTAGACCTCTCATCAAAATATCTAAATGAGGCTATCAAAAACAATCAAAACAGAGTTGCTGCTCAAATTGCTTTGGCTTTGGTTGAGATAAAAAAGGGATATCCAAACCTCGCATCAAAACTTCTAAAAGACTCATATGAGTCAAACAGTACCAAAGCAACAAAACTCTATCCTATAAAACCACACTTAAAGAGATCTCTTTTTGATCCGGATATTGCACAAAAAGAGTATCAAAAAGAGATCTTTTTTAATGATGATAATAGATTTTCAATTCTCTTTTACTATGCCCCTTATATGATAATGAATCCAAAATTTAGCACTGCCCATATCCAAAGCGGTGTAAAAAACATCTATATCAATAACCTCCCCTCAGCCAAAGATAACCTGATGCTAAGCAAAGGTATCTCAGATGCAAATATAGAATCTATAAGGGGGATTCAAAATGCTCTTAACAAAGACCTTTTAGGCTCTGTAAAGATATTTAAAGATGCCCTAAAGCAGTACCAAAACTCATCAAGACTCCATTACAATCTTGCACTAACTTATGCCAAACTAAATAGATTTAACAAGGCAAAAAAAGAGTTTAAAAAGAGTTATATTTTAAACCAAGACAATCTTTTATCAATGGTATTTGAAAAATTTTGTTCAAAACTTCTATTTGAGAAGATAGATCGTAAAGAGATTGTAGCTATTACAGAAAAAATTCAAAATAGTAGTGCTGATAAAAAAGATATAAAATTGGCAAAGAACCTTTTGGCAATAATGCAAAAAGATATACCATCTCTAAACTACGACCGAAATGAGACAATTTTTGATAAAGCTGTTTTGATCTCTCAAGCTACACTTATTGGAGATAATAAAAGATATAAATATGCCACAAAAGAGTTATTCAAACAGATTCCTTCTGATATCATTGCTAATATTCTGGACTTGGATGCAAGTCATAACAAGGATGAGATTAAAAATTATGCATTTGAGATACAAAAGAGGCTTTTGAGTGATAATATAGATCTTAAAAAACTCTCAAACAATGCCCCTATTGCCAGAGAACTTTATATCAAACTTCTATCTATCGCGGGAGTGGTACCAAAACTTCAAAGCAAAATTGCCAATCTGTTAAAAGATAACCCAAATGACACTGGTTTGTTACAGACATTAGCATACAGTACTATTTATACCAAAGATTTTGAAAAATCTTACCAACTATACAATACCTTGATAGACCAGTTTAAGCAAAATGACTCTCATACACTCTTTTTGGGAGCAACAGCCGCAATTGGTGCCAAACATTTTGCCAATGCCATTGCTCTCTTGGAACTTGCAAAACTAACTAACAGTTCAAATTTGGAGAGCAGATTTGCACTTGCACTCCTTTATCAGGAGGCAAAAAATTTAGAAGCTGCTTCAATAGAATACAAAAATATTAAAAAAGATAAATTTAAATCAAGTTATTTTGATTTTGATATAATTTCCAAAAAGTAATTAATGCTTAACCTTATATAAAATTGACTTTTAAAGCTAAAAAATAATTATATTATTTGTCATATTTTGATACATTCATTTGTTTTCAAAATTTAGGAGTTTGTATGGTCAGAAAACAGTGGCTGTGGCTATTTGTATGGATATTTATCTTTTTTTCTATTTTTTGTGTATGGAATAAATCCAAAGAGTTTTATTTAAGAAAAAACAGAGTTTTAAATATAGATAAAAATATCTCCAACACCAAAGCTCTAAAAACAAAAGCTATTGAAGATATGCATATCAAAATCCTAAAAAATCCAAATTCTCTCATTCTAAGCGGAGTAGTTATAAATCGAGCAGTAAAAGATGAAATCTTAGAAAGCTACAAAAGCATATTTGGTGAAGTAAATGCCTCAAAACTGTTGATAAATAAAAATACAAAAGATGATCTTTTTGGTGTTGATCTATTGACAAATTTGGCTGAAGATTTTAAATATTTTGAAAATGCATCGTTAATTTACTCAAAAGATTTGATTGAAATCAATGCAACAACTTCAAACAGTGTTGCTAAAGCATCAATTTTAAGAAAAATAGATATTTTAAAAGATCAAGATGTAAAAGTTAAACAAAATATTATCTTGAAACAAGCCACTGAGAACTTAAAAAGTGATGATTTGGAACAAAACAGTACCAATCCAAAAGAGAGTGATGAAAACCTCTCAAAACAAAACATAACTACAAATCTTTCAGACTCAAATATTGATGCCAATATAAGTGCAAAATCAAACGATACCAACAGTTCCAACGATAATAACATTTCAGTCAATAAGCAGATTCAAGACAAGTTAGACTCATTGTTAAAAGATAAAAAGGTCAGATTTTTATATGCCAGTGACAAGCTCACCAAAAAGAGCAGAAAAATTTTGGATCAGGTTGCAAAAATACTCAAAGAGAACAACTGCACAGTTGAGATTGGAGGACATACCGACTCAGATGGTACCAGAAAAAGAAATCTCAATTTGAGCAAAAGAAGAGCAAAATCGGTCAAACAATATCTGATCAAAAAAGGTATCTCTAAAGAGAGGCTTAAAGCTATCGGATATGCAGATGAGTATCCATTGGTAAAAAATGACTCTTTAAAAAACAAAGAGATTAATCGTAGAGTAGAATTTAAAGTTATTGGGGAGAAAAAATGATAGAGATTGCTATGAAAATGTTATTATGCTTGATTATCGCTGCCATACTTGGAGGTATCATAGGATATATTTTGGGTAGAATAAAAAAGTGTGAAGATATTCAACACAAAGAAAATAACCCACTTTATGATTTTGATGAGTTACAACATCAAAATAGTGAGGAAAGTGACTCAAAATATATTGAAGTTCCCGTTAGCATACCAGATGCCATCATCAGAACAAAAAGCAAAAAAGGTATAAAACCCATCTCTTATCCTGCACCTAAAAACGGTAGAGCAGATGATTTGAAAAAGATACAGGGAATTGGCATAAAAGTAGAAAATACTCTATATGAAATCGGAGTTTATCACTACTCCCAAATTGCAGATTGGAGCAATGACAATATAGAATGGATTGAAAACCATCTAAATGCTCCTGGCAGAGTCAAAAGAGAAAACTGGATATTTCAAGCCAAAGCATTGACACTCAATTTTGACCAAGATACTATTTAAAAGCCTTTGGCTATAATCTTTTTATGATATGTATATTTGATTGTGAAACCATACCAGATATTGACTTGGTAAAAAGTAGCTTCAAAATTGAAGGTGAGGATAAGCTAGAGATTACCAAAAAAGCTTTTGACTTGCAAGAGAGCAAGAGCGGAAGTTCGTTTCTTCCAATACCTTTTCATCAAGTAGTAGCCATTAGTGCCGTTATTTGTGATGATTTTGGGAGATTTAAAAGAGTCAACTCCATTGACGGTGAAAATGAAGAGCAGATGATAAGCAACTTTTTAAACTTTATAGACAAGCACAACCCCAAACTTGTCAGCTTTAATGGTAGAAATTTTGATATGCCGATGTTGCTTGTTAGAGCTATGAAATACAATCTATCATGCCCGGCATATTTTGAAGTGGATAATAAAGCCCTAAACAAAAGCAAATGGGACAACTACAGATATAGATACTCAGACAGATTTCATGTTGATATCATGGATCATATTGCAGAATTTGGAGCTGTTAGAGGATTAAATCTAAATCTGCTTTGCACGATGATGGGAATCCCTGGCAAATTTGATGTCAGTGGGGATGAAGTCCATAAACTCTACTATGCAAACGAACATGAAAAGATACGGGAGTATTGTGAAAGTGATGTTTTAAATACATATTGGTTATATCTAAAATATGAACTGCTAAAGGGTCATATCACAAAAGATGACTATTTTGACTACCTTCATCTGATGAGTGAGGAGTTAAAAGAGGATAAATCATACTCAAAGATATTTATTGACGGAGTAAAAGAGGAGCTTGGCAAAGCATGAACGGTATCATAAACTACAACATGGGAAATTTGCAGTCGGTCAAAAATGCCTTTTCAAAGCTAGATTTTCAAGCCGAAGTGGTGAGTGATCCTGACAAATTAAAAGATTTAGAGAGAGTTTTGCTTCCTGGTGTAGGTGCATTTGGTGATGCTATGGATCATCTTAAGCAAAACGGTATGGATGAGGCAATTGTGGAGTTTGCAAAAAGTGGGAAACCGATTCTTGGTATCTGTCTTGGGATGCAGTTGCTTTTTGAAAAGAGTTGTGAGTTTGGTGAGCATAAAGGTCTTGGTTTGATTGAGGGTGAAATCGTAAAGTTTGATAAAAAAGCTTTCGATACTCCTTTGAAAATCCCACACATGGGATGGAATGAGATAGAGATAAAACAGAACCAATTGTTTAAAGGTTTAAACGAGAAATTTTATCTCTACTTTGTTCACTCATACCATGTTGTGTGTGATGAGAGATTTGCCATAGGAAAGACACATTACGGATATGAGTTTGTTTCAGCTGTTATGAAAGAGAATATTTATGGTATTCAGCCCCATCCTGAAAAGTCTCATAACAATGGACTAAAAATAGTAGAAAATTTTTTGAAAGTGAAGTAAAAATATGGATATATTACCGGCAATTGATCTAAAAGACGGACAAGCAGTTAGACTCACAAAGGGTTTGATGGAGAGTGCAAAGATATACTCAAATGAGCCTTGGGAGTTAGCAAAAAAATTTGAAGAACTTGGTTCAAAATGGATTCATCTTGTTGATCTAAATGGTGCATTTGCTGGAGAGCCAAAAAATCTTGAGCAGATCAAAAAGATTAGAGAAGCCACATCTTTAAAACTTGAGCTTGGAGGCGGTATCAGAGATGAAGATACTATCAAAAGATATCTTGATATTGGAATTGATCGTATTATTTTAGGTTCTATTGCACCTAAAAATCCTGATTTTGTAAAAGAGGTAGCAAAAAAATATCCAATAGCTGTCGGTATAGATGCAATTGACGGCTTCGTTGCGGTTGATGGATGGGCAAAGACTTCCAAAATCAAAGCAACTAAATTGGCATCACAGTTTGCAGATGCAGGGGTTGAAGCGATCATCTGTACCGATGTTTCAAGGGATGGAACACTAAGTGGAGTCAATGTAGATTTTACACTACAAATCGCAAAATCTTCACAAATTGATACAATTGCAAGTGGAGGCGTTAAAAATATTCAAGATATTGTCGATTTAGCTAATACGAATGCAATTTCCGGTGTTATTGTAGGCAAAGCATTCTATGAAGGAACACTGGATTTAAGAGAAGCATTTAAAATTATTGAATAAATATGATATAATTAAAATTATCTAAAAAGGATTGAGATGAAAATTTTGGTTGTTGATGATAGTTCAACCATGAGAAGAATCATTAAAAACACTCTAGTGAAAATAGGTCATAAAGATCTACTTGAAGCTGAAGATGGTGCCAAAGCTTGGAATATTATGCAAAAAACCGAAGGCATCGATATTTTAATAACCGATTGGAATATGCCTGAAATGAATGGTCTTGAGCTGGTAAAAAAAGTCCGAGCAGAACCAAAATATGAAGATATGCCAATTATAATGGTAACAACAGAGGGTGGTAAAACTGAAGTAATCACCGCTTTAAAAGCCGGTGTAAACAACTACATCGTAAAACCTTTCACACCTCAAGTTTTACAAGAGAAGCTAGAGGCAGTATTGTAGTTTGATGGGAGAGTACTATTTTGAGCTGATTATCTCTCCCTCAAATAGTTATGAACTATTTTTAGAACTTCTTCTCTCATTTGAAGATTTTGCAGTTGAAGAGAGAAAAAACTCTATCATCATAAGAGACAGCGAGGATTTAAATCCACTTCTTGAAGCAGTCGAGAGCTTTGCAAAAGCGATCAATACCCCCTACTCCTACTCACTCAAAAAAGTAAAAAACGAAGATTGGATCAGTAAGTACCAAAACTCAATCAATCCAGTTGAGGTCGGAAGCTTTTATATTAGACCAATGTGGAAAGATCCCAAAAAGGATAAAATAGATATTATCATCAATCCTGCTCTTGCTTTTGGATCAGGTCACCACGAAACAACAGCAAGTTGTCTTCAGGCATTAGATAAGTATGTTCAAGCTAAAAAAAGAGTTTTGGATGTAGGATGTGGTAGCGGTATATTATCAATAGCCTCAGCTAAAAAGGGTGCTATTGTGGATATATGCGATACAGATCCTCAAGCAATTGAGAGTGCACTGCAGAATTTCTCATTTAACTCTGTTCAAGTTAAAAATCACTGGGTTGGTTCAGCCAGTAAAAGTGATAAGAAATATGATATTGTCATAGCAAATATTATTGCAGATATAATTATTTTAATAAAAAAAGATCTAAAAGATAGGCTGGATGATAACGGAATTTTAATACTTTCAGGTATAATAGATGATTATTTTCACAAAGTTAAAGATAATTTTAGTGAATTTAATATAATAGAAAATATAACAAAAGGGGAATGGCACACACTTGTGCTAAAAAAAGGGTAAAATGGGAAATAAAAAAGATAATAAAAACAACAACTTTTTCAACAAAAATCCACTAGTAGTATTTGCTATCTTTTCAATTTTGATAGTTGTACTATTTAAAGGCTTGATTGAACCAAGTGGCGGTATGGGTGAAAATGCTCAAATGGGTGCACAAAACTCAATGCTCTCACCCTCAACAACAAAAACAAAAAACATCAGTTATTATGAGTTAAAAGATCTTATCAAGAAAAAAGAGGTCAACTATGTGGCGATTGGTCAATCAACCATCAAAGCAGTATCCCAAAACGGTGGCATAAGAACAATTTACTATGTCAAAAAAGTTGCCGGAGATAATACTTTGGTACCACTTCTTGATAAACAGGGTATCCCTTATGGAGGATACAGTGAATCCAACTGGTTTAGCGAACTGCTCTTCTCTTGGATATTGCCGGTTTTTATATTTTTTGGAATATGGATGCTTCTTACTTCAAGAATGCAAAAAAATATGGGTGGCGGAATCCTAGGAATGGGTAACAGCAAAAAATTGGTCGATAGTGAGAGACCAAAAGTAAGATTTGACGATGTAGCCGGAGTCAAGGAGGCAAAAGAGGAGGTCAAAGAGATAGTTGACTTTCTAAAATATCCCGAAAAGTATATCAATCTTGGTGCAAAGATACCAAAAGGTGTGCTACTTGTTGGACCTCCAGGAACTGGTAAAACACTATTGGCAAAAGCAGTTGCAGGAGAGGCAGATGTGCCATTTTTCTCTGTTTCAGGTTCAAGCTTTATAGAGATGTTTGTAGGAGTCGGTGCTAGTAGGGTTAGAGATCTCTTTGAAAATGCTAAAAAAGATGCACCTGCTATTATCTTCATAGATGAGATTGATGCTATTGGAAAGAGCAGAGCTGCAGGTGGAAATTTTGGAGGAAACGATGAGCGGGAGCAGACTCTAAATCAACTCTTAGCAGAGATGGACGGTTTTAGCTCAGATCAATCACCAGTAATTGTGCTTGCCGCTACAAATAGACCTGAGGTTTTGGATGCCGCACTTTTAAGACCTGGTAGATTTGACAGACAGGTTTTAGTTGATCAGCCAGATTTTAGAGGAAGAGTTCAAATCCTAAAAGTGCATATCGAAAAGATAAAAATTGCAGATGATGTTGATCTTGAAGAGATAGCAAGGTTAACTGCAGGACTTGCAGGAGCGGATCTAGCCAATATCATCAATGAAGCTGCCCTGTTGGCAGGAAGAGCAGGTAAAGACGAGGTAGAACAAAAAGATTTCTATGAAGCAGTTGAGAGAGCGATCGCCGGACTTGAGAAGAAGAGTCGAAGAATCAATCCAAAAGAGAAGAGAATTGTTGCCTATCATGAGAGTGGACATGCACTTATCGCAGAAACTACCAAAGGAGCTAAAAAGGTCTCCAAAGTATCGATTATTCCAAGAGGATTGGCAGCTCTTGGTTATACTCTAAACAAACCAGAAGAGAATAAGTACCTAATGCAAAAGCACGAGCTAATAGCTGAGATCGATGTGCTTCTTGGAGGAAGAGCTGCTGAAGAGGTCTTTATCGGCGAGATTTCAACAGGTGCTGGAAACGATCTTGAAAGAGCAACAGATATCATCAAAAGAATGGTAGGACTCTATGGTATGAGTGAGATTGTTGGACTAATGGTACTAGAAAAAAAGCAAAATACATTCTTGCAAGGTGGAGTTACTAGTAACCCACACAGTGATAAACTAGCTCAAGAGATTGATGAATATACTAAGAATCTTCTAAATGATAGATATGAGTTTGTCAAAAAAAGATTGGAGCAATACTCTGAGGCTATAGAAAATATGGTCAAACTACTCTATGAGAAAGAGAATATAGAAGGCAAAGAGGTAGTGCAGATTATCAAAGAGTTTGAGAAAGAGCATAACCTTCCAACACTTTTAGTTGAGCATGAAGATCAGAATGAAGATATTGCAAAAGCAATTGAAGATATCGAAGAGATCGAAGATAAAGAGGCTCAAAACGACTCTAAAGAAGAAACCACAAAAAAAGATTCAGACCAAGATAGTTAAATATACACTTTTTTACTGTATAATCTCCTCAATTTTTATGAGGAGATTTGATGGAAGATAAAATCATCAAAATTTTTGATACAACTTTAAGAGATGGGGAGCAAAGCCCAGGAGCTTCTATGAATATGGAAGAGAAGATTCAGATTGCTTTGCAACTTGAAAAACTTGGAGTAGATATTATAGAGGCTGGTTTTGCTGCTGCAAGTCCTGGAGATTTTGAAGCTATTTCAAATATCGCAAGTGTAATTGAAAACTCAACTGTATGTTCACTAGCAAGAGCCCTTGAGAGGGACATCAAAGCTGCCGGTGAATCGATAGAAAAAGCAAAACTTAAAAGAATACACACTTTTATAGCAACCTCCCCTATCCATATGGAGTATAAACTAAAACTAAAACCCGATCAAGTAATCAAAAAGGCTATAGAAGCAGTTAAGTATGCTAAAACTTTTACCGATGATGTGGAGTTTAGTTGTGAGGATGCTGGAAGAAGCGAGATGAGTTTTTTAAAAGAGATCATACATGCAGTCATAGATGCAGGAGCCACAACGATAAATATCCCAGATACTGTAGGTTATCGAATGCCTCGTGAAATGGGAGAGATGATAAGAGAGCTTGATGAGTTTATCAATCATAGAGCTGTTATATCTGTTCATTGTCACAATGATCTTGGACTTGCAGTAGCAAACTCTTTGGCTTCAATAGAAAATGGGGCAAGACAGGTTGAGTGCACCATAAACGGTCTTGGAGAGAGAGCCGGAAATGCAGCTATGGAAGAGATAGTGATGACTCTAAAGACAAGGAGTGACTATTTTGGTGGACTTGATACCAATATCAACACAAAAGAGATCCTAGCAAGTTCTAAGATGGTGGCAAATATCACAGGTATCATTCCACAACCAAACAAAGCAATAGTAGGTAAAAATGCTTTTGCTCATGAAAGCGGTATCCATCAAGATGGAGTATTGAAGCATCAAGAGACTTATGAGATCATCAAACCAGAAGATATAGGGCTAAATGATGCAGATACAATAATTCTAGGCAAACTCTCCGGTCGCCATGCCTTTGCCGATAAGATAAAATCTCTTGGATTTGATCTAAGTGATGAGGAACTAGATAGCTCATTTGAGAGATTTAAACTTCTTGCAGATAAGAAAAAAGAGATCTTTGATGATGATCTAAGAGCAATTGTAACTGATGAGATAGTCAAAGTTGAAGAGGAGTATGAGCTAATAAACCTTCAAATCAACGACTGTATGAACGGTATACCAAGCTCTGCAATCTCAATCAAACACAAAGATGAAATCATAACCGATGCTGGTATTGGAAACGGCACAATGGATGCAATATTTAAAACAATTGACAGGATTTCAAATGTCAAGGGTGAATTGGTTGATTACCGTGTCAATGCCGTGACTGAAGGAAAAGATGCTTTGGCAAAGGTGACTGTCAAAGTGATCTTTGATGATAGTAAACCAGCAGTTACCGGTCATGGATTAAATGTAGATACGATGCTCTCAAGTGCAAGAGCCTACATATCAGCACTAAATAGTTATCTTGCTACAAAAGATATGATTTTTAAAAATAAAAGTGAGGGGATTTAATATCCCCTACTCTTTTCCTGCAATGTAGTAGTTATTATTAGAGCCACGAATAAGTGAAATTTTATATTTTGTTGCCCAATTTTCAATCTCATTTATTACATCAGATGACGAAGCATTTTTAATTTTAAGATAATCTTTATTTGAAGATAATGTTATACAAGCTCCATAATGTTTGATTTTATCATTTAAAGCTATGATATGACTATTTATCTCTCTAAATCCAGGGGTTGATTCTACAATTTTATTAAAATGTGACAAAATTGATTCATTTGGATTTAATCCTATAAGATTTAAAAATGATTCTGCACTAATTTGCTTCAAAATTTCTCCTTAATATTAATTTTTTTGGAGATTTATTATATAATATATTTGATTAAATTTAGTTTAATTTTACTATGCTAACTCTTGCCTCCTGATAACATGCTCCATCACCTTCATCGGATAAAAATGAAGGTGTGAGATAGTTTACCCCTTTGGTACCAGAATAGATAAGTATCGTATCATCTCTTAATCTATAGTCATTTTTTACCACAAAATTATATGATCCAAAATCACTCTTAACCTCCACTAAATCCCCATCACTAAATCCAAGCGATCTTGGAAGATAGACAAAAGAGGATCGCTTAAATTGAGAGTTTAGTGAGTGTTTTGATTTGGCAGTAATGAGATAGAGTCTGTTATCATCCTCATCCTCATCCAAATCTATCTCATCAATAAACTCAAAAAGCTCTTCATCTGTATAAAACTGTTTTGAGTAGGGTTCATCTTTACAAGAGCTATTAAGAAGATATTGTCCATCTTCTTCACCATTGGTACCAATTATTTCTTCAATGATCTTTTGCTCACTCTCAAGACCTTTAAAATCAAACCTTTTGTGCAGATATGAGCTTAGTTCATACTCACTAATTTTACCATCCTCATCCCTTAGTCTTGGCATTTTATGGATATATGAGTGTCCGTAGGATAGCCTAATGTCCTCTTTTGCCAAAAAACTCTTTGCTGGAATCACAAGATCACAAAGAGAGCTTGTCTCATTCTCATAGAGTCCAAAATAGACCTTAAATGGGGAATTTTTGAGATGCTCTACTACACTTTTAGTGTTTGGCATTTGGTTTGCTGGGTTGCTTCCTTGAATAAAGCATAGATCATACTTTGAAAAATCAACATTAACAATCGGCTCACTCTTTGAGGATTTTTCAAATGGGAGTTCAAATCCAAAACTGCTGTTGCTAAGATAACTTACCCCACAACCCTCTTTACCAAAATTACCAAGCATTGCAAAGAGTGAGTAGATCATATGTAAAACTGAGTGACCATGCCGATATTTTTGCACACCAACTCCCACTAAAAAGGCACACTTTTTACCATCTACTAGATCGATAAAATGGTTAATCTCCTTGGCACTTATTCCAAGATCTCTCATAAGAAATTTCACACGGTATGAGTTGATAAAGTCAATAAAATAGTCAAAATTTTCGCATCTATTTTCTATAAAGTCACTATCAACCATCTGCTGCATCACAAAAAATCTAGCAAGAAGTATGGCAAGTTTCATATCATCTTTTGGACGAATCTGAATATGAAGATTGGCCTCTTTAGCTATATTTGTAACGATTGGATCTATGACGATGATATTTTTATCTTTTAAAAAAGGTAGCATATGTGAGTTTGTCGTCTCAATATTTCTACCCCATACGATAATCGTCTCACTCTTTGCAATCGAATCAAAACTCATATGAAGGGATGTTCCAACAGCCTCTTTTACCCCAAACTCCCCTGCACTGTCACAAAGGCTGCCTCTTGTAAATACCGCACCAAATTTTGCAAAAAAATCCCCTACGATATTTCCCATCAGAGCAAAATTGCCATTACCTTTGTAGTATAGAGTCTTATCGGGTGTAACTTTTGATAATTTATCATTTAAAATCTCCAATGCTTCATCTAGGCTAATCTCTTTACCTTTAAAGATGGGTTTTAAGATGGTAGGAGTTGCTAAAAAACTGTTTAGATTTGGACAGAGATATCCTCTTGTAAAAGGGTGGTTTGGATCTCCTTTTAACTTTCCTTCTTCATATACTACACTACACCCATCATAACAATCAAGCGGACAAGCCGTCAATTTCCCCATATTTACTCCCCCTATTTAAACTCAACTTTCAATAGCTTTGAAAACTCTTTCACCCCGTCAATGATAATCTCAACCCTGTATGAAGATATCTCTTTTGTATCAGCCACTCTCCAAATCTTATCTATCTTATAATCTGTTTTTTTATCATCTA
>QNZU01000034.1 GCA_003978405.1 Sulfurospirillum sp. | reverse complement strand
ATCTATCTGCAAGGTGCCGGTAATGACTATATCGGTAAAGGTATGAACGGTGGAAAGATAGTGATAGTTCCAAGAACTCAAGGAGAGAAATTTAGCTGTGGTGGAAACACCTGTCTTTACGGTGCAACAGGTGGAACACTCTTTGTAGCTGGAAATGTAGGTGAGAGATTTTGTGTGAGAAATTCAGGTGCCATAGCCGTGGTAGAGGGAACTGGAGATCACCCTTGTGAGTATATGACTGGTGGAGTGGTTGTGATCCTTGGCAAAACGGGTGTCAATTTTGGTGCCGGAATGACTGGTGGTATGGCTTTTGTTTATGATGAGAGTCATGAGCTTATAGACAATCTAAATCAAGAGCTAATAGGTGCTAGAAGAATAGATACAGATGAGAGCGATGAAGAGAGACACTTTATCAAGAAGCTCTTACAAGAGTATGTTGATGAGACAGCAAGTAAAAAGGCTCAATATATATTGGATAATTTTAGACACACACTAAGGGATTTTTGGATTGTCAGACCGAAAGATTTGGCAAATGCTCCGCTAAATCCTATGGAGGGAGATTAAGATGCAAAATTTTATAAAAGTTGAGAGAATTGAGCCAGAGAAGAGAGGTTCAAACGCAAGAAAGAAAGATTTTAAAGAGATTTATACTGTTTTTAAACCACTTGATGCACAGATCCAAGCCGAAAGATGTGTGCAGTGTGGAGATCCAGGATGTCATGTAGCTTGTCCTCTGCACAACTTTATTCCTCAGTGGTTAAAGACTACGGCAAATCAAGATTCAAAAATTGCATTTGAACTCTCAAATGAGAGTAATCCTTTTCCTGAGATCACTGGTAGAATCTGTCCGCAAGATAGACTATGTGAAGGAAACTGCACACTACAACTTGATGGATATGGAGCCATTACGATTGGTTCGGTAGAGACATTTATTTCCGAAAATGGATTTAAAAAGGGGTGGAGACCTCAGTTTAGTGATAAGATGAGTGATAAAAAAGTAGCTGTGATTGGAAGTGGACCAGCCGGTTTTTCAGTGGCTACATATCTGTTAAGACACGGTATAAAAGTTGATATGTTTGAGAAAAACTCCAGACCTGGTGGTTTGCTTACTTATGGAATACCTTCATTTAAATTGGAAAAAGAGGTTGTCTTTAGAAGATTTCAGTGGCTAGAAGAGGCGGGAATGAAACTCTTTTTAGAGACTGAAGTTGGAAAAGATATCAGTTTTGAAGAGCTTAGTGAAAATTATGATGCTATATTTATAGGAATAGGTGCTGAAGAGAGTAAGAGGGCTAATATTCCTGGTGAAAACGGCAAAGGTGTCTATATAGCTATCGATTTTTTGATCAATATTCAAAAGAAACTCTTTAATGAGGATTATGATAAGAGCATGAATGTAGAGAAGAAAAAAGTAGTGGTTATCGGAGGTGGAGATACTGCGATGGACTGTATCAGGACATCTCTAAGAGAGAAGGCTTTGAGTGTGCAGTGTCTATACAGAAGAGATGCACACAATATGCCAGGAAGCAAAAAGGAGTTTAACAATGCCAAAGAGGAGGGTGCTGAGTTTATCTTTAATGTCTCTCCAAAAGAGGTCTTGTTGGATGATAATGGCAATGTTATTGGTATTGTGATGTTAAAGACGACTCTAAGTAGCAAAGATGAGAGTGGCAGACAAAGAGTTGAGATCGTTGAGGGAAGTGAGTTTAGAATTGATGCCGATGTGATCATTTTTGCTCTTGGATTTAACAATACAAAACCGGAATTTTTATCACAAAACGGAATAGAAACCGATAAATGGGGCGGAATTGTTGCAGATGAGAATTTTCAAACAAGTAAACCCTTTATCTATACAGGAGGAGACTGTTTTAGAGGAAGCGATCTTGTAGTAACTGCAGCAAGTGATGGTAAAAAAGCTGCTGAATCTATCGCAAAAAAACTATTGGGGTAGAAGATAAAAGAGTTTATTGATGCCGCTATTTTGGCAAATAAGAAGATTTATCAATTTTTGAGTTTGGGGTTTGAAAACAGTTTTTGTCAAAAGCATGGTAAGGGTGCCGGAGGTGATGAGAGTAAAGAGATTGATCTTATTGCAGAGAGATATTTTATTGAAGAGTTGAGTTGTTTTGGCAAGATTATCTCTGAAGAGAGTGGTAAAATAGGCGAGGGCAAAAAGATCCTTTGGCTTGATCCTATTGATGGAAGTGACAATTTTGTTTCACAAATCCCATATTACGGCTCATCTGTAGCTTTAGAGGAGAATGGGGTTGTAAAGGCAGGAGTGATTGCCAACTTTGCAAACGGTGATATTTTTGTCAAAGATGAGAAAAGTTTTCAAGTAGCAAAACTAAATGATCTTGTTTTTAGTGATGTTAAAAAAAATGCAAACTCAACTGTTGGTGTTTTTGAGAGAGCATATCGCTCCAAAGTATATGCAAAAAAGCTCTCAGATGCACTGATAAAGTACAGAACTCCTGGAGCTATGGCGCTCTCCTTGGCATATGCTCAATATTTTGACTTTGTGATTTTAGAGGATGAGTTAAGAGAGTATGATATTAAAGCTGGAATGTTTATGTGTGAAGATTTATACAAATATCAATATAATGATCTTACGCTAATTTGTAAAGATGAGAGAAAGTTTGAGTTTTATAAAAATATACTATTAAAGTAAAAGGTTAGAGATGATTTTTGGAGATCTGTTTAAATCATTTAGAAAAAACGACATTGAGGATAAATCAGAAGAGACAAGCCACTGGATCAAGTGTAAAAAGTGTAATTCACTGATGTATTACAAGGAGGTGGAAAATCTGCTCCAAGTCTGTCCAAAATGTAAATATCATATGAGAGTAGGAGCTAAACAGAGGATTGATTATCTGGTAGATGAGGGCAGTTTTGTAGAGATGGATGCCAATTTGGTACCAATTGATCCGCTTAAATTTACAGATAAACTCTCCTACAAAAAAAGGGTAGAACAAAACTACAAAAAGATAGGAAAAAAATCTTCGGTTATTGCTGGAGAGTGTCAAATAGAGGGAATACCTGCACAACTTGTGGTGTTTGACTTTAAGTTTATGGGTGGAAGTTTAGGATCTGTTGAGGGCGAGAAGATAGTCCGTGCTGTTAATCGTGCGATTGCAAAAAAAGAGGGCTTGATTATCATCTCAGCAAGTGGTGGAGCGAGGATGCAAGAGAGCACTTTCTCACTTCTTCAGATGTCCAAAACCTCTGCTGCTTTGAAAAAGCTATCAAATGAGGGATTGCCCTTTATCTCAATACTAACTGACCCTACAATGGGTGGAGTATCAGCTTCATTTGCGATGCTAGGAGATGTGATAATAGCAGAACCTGGTGCTTTGATAGGCTTTGCAGGACAAAGAGTTATCAAGCAGACGATAGGAACTGATCTGCCTGAGGGTTTTCAAACTTCAGAGTTTTTACTTGAGCATGGATTTTTGGATATGATTGTAAAAAGAAGCAGACTAAAAGAGAGTGTTGCTCATCTGTTACAATACTTTGATAAAGAGTCATCTTTTGTTGAAAAAAGAAAGATTCATGGCAGAAGAGAAGGTGATTATGTAGATGATGATAAGGCAAGTTAATTACCTTTAGAGGTGCCCTTTAATGAAAATAAATATTTATACTATAGAGAAAAAAAGTAGCTCTGATTTGGATAAATTTATCCAAAAAGAGTTAAAAATGATACAAAAATATGCACAAATCAAAGAATTTTCCATTTTTAATAAAAAAATTTCACAAGCTCAAAACCAAGATGTTATAATCGCTCAAAGTTCTTATTCAAAGGCTTTTGAGCCATATTTAAATGGATACAATATCGCACTTCATCCAAAAGGTGAAGAGATAGATAGTTTTGAATTTTCAAAAATTTTTGATATAAATACGGCTTTAAATTTTTTTATAGGCGGAGCCTATGGTTTTGAGAGTTCATTTTTATTGAAAATGGATAGAGTTATATCTCTTGGTAGATTGACGCTCTCTCACAAAGTTGCCAAAGCAGTTTTGTTTGAGCAGATATTTAGAGGATTGAGTATAAAAAACAACCACCCCTATCATAAATAGCGGGAGAAGGAGAGTTTATGTTAAGTGATAAAGAGTTACAAGAGTTTAAAGAGATACTTTTAAACAGAAAAGAGCAGATTTTAAAAAACATCAATGCAAATACAAAAGAGATAGACTCTTTAAAAGATGCAGAAGCGAGTGATGAAGCAGATCATGCAAGTTTGAGTGCTGATGCTGCTATAGAGGAAGCATTGACTATGAAGCAAGAAGCGGAGATTAAAGAGATAGATTATGCTCTATTTAAAATCGAGAACAAAACCTATGGTATTTGTGAGATGTGCGAAGAGGATATAGGGTTAGCTAGGTTAAAAGTGAAGCCTCAGGCAAAGTATTGTATAGTGTGCAGAGAGATTACTGAGAAGAGGGTTGGTTAATGGGAATTAAAAAGTATATAGGTTTTTCATTACTCTTTATTATACTTACTGGTCTATTTGTATATAGTTTTGAAGGTAGTAAATATACTCTGAATATTTTGGATATTCCTATAACTTTACCTGTTGCAGTTTGGATTGTGATTCCTCTATTTTTACTTGCAATTGCTACTATCTTGCATCTTATGTTTTATGGTACCAAAAATGCGATCGCTCTAAGAAGAATAAAAAAAGATAGCCAAAAGTTTGCACAAGAGGCAAAAGAGGCGATGCTTGGAAAAGATGTTGATGCCAATTATAAAAGTGAAGTATTTAAATTGCCGGGAGCTATTTTACCTCTTTTAAACAGTGATCCAAACAAAGCTAAAAAACATAGAATCCATAATGATGAGATTCAAGACATTATCGATCTAAAAGAGCAAATTGACAGGGGTGAAGTTGTTGATCTTTCACCTTACAATTTGAGTCCTTCAAATCCATACATGTTGAAAAATTATCGAAACAGACTCGATAAAGATCCTGAATTTGCCAAGAATGTTTTAGGTAAATGTGATGATGAAGAGACATGCAAACTTGCATTTGAGAAGTTTGTAACATTTGGTTCTTATGATGATATAGTCAAGTTTGAGAAAACACCTTCTAAGAAGACATTGTTCACAATGCTAGAGAGGATTGGTACCAATAATAATCCACTTGAACTTACTAATTCCCAGATAATAGATTATATGAAAAAAGTTGATGATATAGATCCTTGGGTTTCTGATGAGATCATTAAAGTGATGAAAATAGTCAAAACAAAACTTTCACCAGACCAATTGGTACTACTTGCGAATAAACTAGCTCATGATTTCCCATATCGTGGTGGAGAGGCATATCTATATACTATGTTTGATCTGCAAAAAATCAGTGATGCAAGAGAGTTTTTGGATAATGCAGCTGAAGATGAGTATCCAAAATTTAGATATCTACTCTTTTTGAAAGATCAAGGAAGAAATTTTGATACGGAGCTTTTTGTCTAAAATTATTTATGGCAGAGATCTCTTTTGAAAATAAAAATTTAGTGGCTCTTGCCCCACTTGCTGGATACACTGATCTGCCCTTTAGGACTCTTGCCAAAGAGTTTGGGGCTGATTTGACCTTTTCAGAGATGATAAGCTCCAATGCTTTGATCTACCACTCTAAAAGAACCCATAAAATGATCCAAAAGTCCCCTTTGGAAAGCCCATATATCGTTCAGATTGCAGGATCAGACCTAAAAGTGATAAAAGAGGCGGTACTGATACTAAATGATATAGATGGGATTGATGGTATTGATCTAAATTGTGGATGTCCGGTACCAAAGATAGTATCTCAAAACAGTGGGTCGGCACTCTTGAATGATTTGGATCTAACAGCAAAGGTTGTTGAAACGATAAAAAAATACTCCAAGAAAAGATATACCAGTGTCAAATCAAGGCTTGGTTTTGATAAAAAGATAGCCGCAAATATAGCACAAGTGTGTGAAAGTGCCGGGGCTGATTTTATCACATTTCACGGGCGAACAAGAGTAGGCAAATATAAAGCACCGATCGATTACAAAGAGATTAAAGAGGCGAAAGAGGCGGTAAAAATACCCGTGATTGCAAACGGAGATATCACCTCTTTAAAAGTTGCAAAAGAGGTTCGAGAGTTTACTGGATGTGATGGGATTATGATAGGAAGAGGTGCAGTTGGAAATCCTTGGATTTTTTATCAAATCAAAAATAATTTAGAGAGAGTATCAAAGGAAAAGATCAAAGAGATTGTCCTAAGGCACTTTGATTTAATGATAGAGTTTTATGGTCAAAAAGGGGTAGGAATCTTTAGAAAACATCTTCACAACTACTCCAAAGGTTTACCAAATGCTTCGGAGTTTAGAGATAGTGTAAACAGGGTTGAAGATATTAAGACAACTAGATCGATGATAGATGAGTTCTTCTCTAAATCACAAAGTGATCTTTTTTGTGAATCAGCCTGATAGCCTCTTTGATAGAATTAATATAGCTTTTGCTTGAGGGTTTTTTGCCCTTATAAGCGATGTCAAATGCAGTTCCGTGATCTACTGAAGTCCTGATAATCGGTAGATTCAAAGATACATTGATACTCTCTTCAAAGTGCAAGGCTTTTAGAGGGATAAGTCCTTGATCGTGATACATCGCTACAAAATATCTATATTTTTCTCTCATCATTGGAGTAAATGCTGTATCTGGTACCAATGGACCAATAAAGATATCATTATCCAGTTTTTTATTCGCTAATTCAATTGAGCTTCTTATGATACTCTCTTCATCTCCTAAAATCCCTCCATCACCGGCATGAGGATTTAGTCCTAGCACTACGATATACTTCTCTTTTATTTGAGAATACAGATCAATTAAAAATCTAGTTAGTTCCTGTTTTTTTATCTGTTTTGGAACACTCTTTAGTGGTATATGATGTGTAAACAAAGCTACAAACATCTCTTCGCACCCAAGCATCATAATCGCTTCTTTGTTATATCTGTGAGCAAGATAGTCTGTGTGTCCGCTAAAATTGATCTTTGCCAAGTGCCATGCCTCTTTGTTAATTGGCAGTGTTACAAGTGCATCAACCTCTTTTGAGTCACACAAATCACACCCTTGCTTAAATGATCTAAATGAGTACTCACCACTCTCTTTTGAAAGTTTTCCTGGAGTGATTGTAAAATCTCTATTTAGAGGGATGGTATTAAAATTATTTGGAATTGGTAAATTTAATAACTTTGAAGCACTCTTTATCAAATCTTCATCTACTATATATAAAGGATTACAAATCTTGGAGATCTCATTATGAGAAAGGAGTGCTATCTCTGCTCCTATTCCGTTTAGATCACCGATACTTACAGCTATCTTCATTGAATTAGACCAATCATATCTTTGATAGCTCTTTCTAACCCAGTAAAAACCGATCTAGCTATGATACTTTGACCGATGTTTAACTCTTCTATTCCTTCGATCTTAGCTATCTCTTTGACATTTTGATAGTTTAATCCATGACCTGCCGCAACTTTAAGTCCAAACTCATGTGCCTCAAATGTAGCCTCTTTGATCCTTGTGAGTTCCTTTTTTAGAAGAAGTTTTAGTTTGGATCTCTCAAGGGAAAGTTCATCAATACTATGGTGAGTTTTGGAGAGATTGGAAAAAAGCATTGCATAGATATTTGAGTAAGTTCCTGTATGCAGTTCAACCCACTCTACACCGATTGTTTTTGCCGCTCTGACTGCTTCTATTGTAGGATCTATAAAGAGTGAGGTTTCAATCTCTCTAGCTTTTAGATAGTGAACAGATTTATCGATATTTGCAAAGTTTGGTTCATTTAGATCCAATCCACCTTCGGTTGTTACCTCAACTCTGTTTTCTGGAACAATTGTAGCCCGGTGAGGTCTAAGTTTGGCTACTATCTCAATAATATCAGGGTTTACCGAACACTCAAGATTTATTGGAAGTGGTGAAAGATCTATGATATTTTTGGCATCACTATCATGTATGTGTCTTCTATCCTCTCTTAGGTGAATTGTGATCTGATTAGCTCCTGCTCTTTGCACAATCCCTAAAGCATCGATTGGATTTGGGTCGTTTATCTGCCTTGCCTCTCTCAAAACTGCGATATGATCTATATTGACTCCAAGTAGCATTTTGTTAATCCTTTTTTAGTAGATTATAGCACCTATACAGGACTTTAAGCAAGTTTTTAGCTTATATGAATATTATATTGAAATTTTAAAACTATTAAATAATTTTGGGAAGATATGAAAAAATCAATATTAATTTCTATTCTATTGGTAGAGATACTCTTTGGTGATGTGGAGATTGTCGATTCTATACCTTTAACACAGCACGATCTTGAAGTATTGTCTAGTTCTAATAGAGTTGTCAATGAGAGAGTTGATAGATCAACTTTACCTATGCAAACTCAAACTCCTAATAAAGAGTTTGTAGAGAGTGATACGAAGATAGATGAAAATGAGATTCAGCCAACATCACCCAATACAAAGACTCATTGGGTTAATACCATGGCAAATAATGCTCATGCGATTACGATAAAAAGTATTTTAAAAGGTATGTTAAACGGTCTGCAATACAATTCTGAGGGTGTAGAAAATCTAAAATCAAAAAATAGTGTAAAAAATTTTTATAATTCACTAGGATATTCTACATTTTGGATTTCAACAGATTATTCTATAAATCCGAACATTTTTCAGATGATAGAGGCATTAAAGAGAGCTCCTAGTGAGGGACTATCTCCCAAAAAATATCACATCGATGAACTAAACTCAATCTTAGAACTTTTAAAAAACAGCCAATCCCTTGATAAAAATAGTAGAAATATAGCAATTGCTCAAATGGATATCTATTTGAGTGATGCATTTTTGACTATGGCAAAAGATCTTTATGAGGGTGAAATTGATATGCACCGTTTTAAAGAGATTTTGAGAGAAAAAGCCAAGGAGAGTGATATTCACTACTCTTGGGATCTTCCTATCAAAAGTAATGATTATGTATCGTTACTAAAATCGATGCAAAACAGTAGTAATTTCCAAGAAAAGTTGTTTGGATTGTCAAACTCAAATAATATGCTAGATACTCTAAAGAGTGCTTATAAAAGGTATTATGATATCAAACTCCAAGGAGCTTGGCCATCAATTCCTAGAGGAAGAACTCTTAAAGTGGGTTCGGTTGATAAAAATAGAGTTCCCCTTCTTGCCAGAAGATTGTATCTAAGTGGTGATTTTTATGAGCCCGATTTTATAGGTCAAAAGATGACAAAAGAGCTCTCTAATGCTTTAAAACACTTTCAAGGGAGAATGGGCAAATGGGAATCTGGCAGATTGGATGAGAGAACAAGAAGATTATTAAATATTCCAGTAGAGGATAGATTAAGAACCATTGCCTTAAATATTTCAAGGCTTAGAGCGGATATAGGAGATTTTGGTAAAGAGTATATCATAGTAAATATTCCGGACTTTAGGATGAATTTTGTTCAGGATAATCAAAATGTCCTTGACATGAGAGTTGTTGTGGGTAGAAGAAAAAATCCAACACCGATTTTTAGTTCGAAAATGAAATATTTTGAAATAAATCCATACTGGACAGTTCCTGATTCTATAGTAAAAAAAGAGATGCTCCACCGTATCCAAGAGGATCCAGATTATCTAAGCAGCAGAAAATTTAAAATGTATAAAACATGGAAAAACAATGCAAAACCAGTTGATGCTTTTGATATCGACTGGTGGCAGTTTAGTGATGATAGTGATTTGCCTTTTAGATTTGTCAAAGAACCAGGCAGTGGCAATCCCCTAGGGTTTGTGAAATTTATGTTTCCTAATGATCATGCTGTGTATATGCATGATACAAATGAGAAAAAGTATTTCAGATCACCGGTTCGTGCTTATAGCCATGGTTGTATAAGATTGCAAAAACCACAAGAACTTTTAGAATACTTAACACAAAATTATACTACTCAATCAGTTGATGAGATAGAAAAAGCCAGAGAGAGCAGGAAAAATCAATCATTTAAACTTGATCGTTATATTCCTGTTCATATTAGGTATTGGACTGCATGGGTTAATGGTGATGGTGGAGTCAGCTTTAGAAATGATATCTATGGATACGATAAAATTCAAAAAGAGTTGATGAAAAGATAAAAAAAATATTAATTTTTATATTTTATTATACAATTCAAGGATACTGTATACTTAATTTAGCTATAATCACGCTCGTTAAGTTTAATTATTTGACTAAAATTAAAAATATTTTATCTAATTCCAAGGAGAGCTTATTTTGGATAGAGATATAGTGCAAAAAGCAAAAACAGTTGAGATTTCAAGAAGAAGCTTTTTGAAGAAATCTGCAATTATTACCAGTGGAGCAATGCTAAGTTGTGATGAGCTATTTGCTCAAAGTAGTACCAAAGTATTAAAACTTCACAATGTTCATTTAAACAAGACTTTTTATGCTCCATTTTTTGAGAAAAATTACTATAAGTTAAGCGGTCTTTTTGAGGTAAACAAGGCACTTGTTGATTATCGTGCAAAAGAGATCACTAGAATTGATGTAAAACTTATCAACCTTTTATACGAAATCAAACAACATATCGGTCATGATGTTGAGTTTAATGTGCTTTCGGGTTATAGAACAAAAAGAACCAATGACATGCTCAGAAGAAAAAGTGAGGGTGTAGCTAAAAACAGTTACCATATTAAAGGAATGGCAGTTGATATTAATGTCCCTCATGTATCTCTTAGAAAATTAAGAGATATTGCAATAGGACTTCAAAAAGGTGGAGTAGGTTACTACCCTAGACACGGTTTTGTTCATGTAGATGTAGGACCAGTAAGATCTTGGAGAAGAGGGTAAGCTTAATGCTTACTGCTCTATGATATCGTAACTATTTGGTATTGAGTATGCAAAGATACTTTTATTGATTTTCTCGTTTATTTTTTCATTTGAAAATATGATATTGACTCTGTTTTTCATCTCATCTGTATAATTTATCGAACTAATTTTTCCGTCGTTTGTTTTGATATGATAAGTGATACCGTTGAATTTGGTCAGTAGTTTATCTTTACCATCTTTTTTCGCACTTTGAAGAAGTCTTAGTATATTTGGTACTTTATGCAATTTTGCAAATACTGCTTGTTCTAGTTCAGGTTCAATGATAACGATTTTCCCATCTCCTTTGTAGTAGATCTCTTTTTTTACCGGGGAGATATACTCCCAAAGAGCTTTGTTGTTCTTTTTACTAGCATACAGCTTACCTTTGTATGATACTTTGGCATTTTGGTCATTTGTTACAATTTGAGTAAAGTCTGACTCTATAGTCTCTATATTTAACAGTTTTGCACTAAGATTTAGTGTGCTTATAATCGATATTGCTAAAAATAGTTTAATTTTCATTTAATTTCCTCTAATGTTTTGTCGATATTATACCCTCTGAATTACTTCATGATTGAATAACCTCTGCAATGGAAGGGTCAAAATTTCTATGAAATTTTGGGATACCCGCCATAAAGCCGTTTGAAAGCAGGAAGTAATTCAGAGGATTCTAGTATCAAGTTTACTAGACTTTAGCAAATCAAAATTAAATATCTGTTAAAATAGATTAGTTATATTTTGTTAAAGTATTTAACTAAAATCTTACAAACAAGGACACGGATCAATGATATCCTCCATCGCCGGGAAAATTTTTGGAACAAAAAATGATAAAATAGTAAAAAAATATAGATCAAGAGTCGAAAAAATCAATGCTCTTGAGCCTAAATATGAGAAGATGAGTGATGATGAACTAAAAACAGCTTTTAATAAACTAAAAGAGTCTGTAAATAGTGGTCAAAAGAGCCTGGATGATGTTTTAAATGACTCATTTGCTATCACAAGAGAGGTGAGCAAGAGAGTCAAAAATATGAGACATTTTGATGTGCAGATGATCGGTGGTATGGTTTTGCATGATGGAAATATCGCTGAGATGAAAACCGGTGAGGGTAAGACACTTGTTGCTACTTTACCCATAGTATTAAATGCGATGACCGGCAAGGGTGTTCATCTGGTTACGGTCAACGACTATCTAGCCAAAAGAGATGCCGAGGATATGGGGGAGATCTATAAATTTTTGGGATATAGTGTTGGAGTAATTACTAACGATATCGATGATGATATGCAAAGAAAAGCCCAATATTCTGCTGATATCACATATGGTACCAATAACGAGTTTGGTTTTGATTACCTAAGAGACAATATGAAATACTCTCTTGAAGAGAAAGTTCAAAGAGAGCACAATTATGTAATTGTGGATGAGGTTGACTCTATCTTGATAGATGAGGCTAGAACTCCTCTTATTATCTCAGGTCCCACAAATAAAAATCTTGAACATTATCAAAAGGCAAATGAGATCGCTTTGACTCTAAAAGAGGTAACTGAATATGATGAGAAAAAACAGCCAAAAGTCGAAACAGGTGATTTTGTAAAAGATGAGAAAAACAAGAGTGTCTATCTCACTGAAAAGGGAATTGAAAAGGCTGAGAAAGGTTTTGGTGTAGAAAATCTATACAGTATAGATAATGCTGTTTTATCTCACCACATGGATCAAGCTCTAAAGGCAAACTATCTATTTCACAAAGATGTGGACTATGTGGTAAAAGATGGTGAGGTGATTATCATCGATGAGTTTACCGGAAGGCTTAGTGAGGGCAGGAGATTTAGTGAAGGGCTACACCAGGCACTTGAAGCCAAAGAGGGTGTAGTGGTTCAGGAGGAGTCTCAAACTCTAGCCGACATCACATTTCAAAACTACTTTAGAATGTATGACAAACTTGCCGGAATGACAGGAACTGCTCAAACCGAAGCGACTGAGTTTTCACAAATTTACGGACTTGAAGTTGTCTCTATCCCTACAAATGTTCCGATAAAAAGAGCTGATAAAAATGATCTTATCTATAAGAGTGAAAGAGAGAAGTTCAATGCAGTCATTGAGAAGATCAAAGAGCTTCAAAAGACAGGTCAACCAGTTCTTGTAGGAACGGCATCGATTGAGAAGAGTGAGCTTTTGCATGAACTCTTAAAAAAGGAGAAGATTCCTCACTCAGTCTTAAATGCAAAGCAGCATGAGCAAGAGGCGAAGATTATCGAACAAGCGGGTGTAAAAGGTGCAGTTACTGTTGCTACAAATATGGCAGGACGGGGAGTAGATATCAAAGTTGATGATGAGGTGAAATCTCTTGGTGGTCTTTATATCATAGGAACTGAAAGGCACGAAAGTAGAAGAATAGATAATCAACTAAGAGGAAGATCGGGACGACAAGGTGATCCAGGAGCTAGTCAATTTTATCTCTCCCTTGAAGATAATTTGCTTAGAATCTTTGGAAGTGACAAGATAAAAAGCATTATGGAGAGGCTTGGTATAGAAGAGGGTGAGCATATCGAGTCAAAGATGGTCACAAGAGCTGTTGAAAATGCACAAAAGAAGGTTGAAAATCTTCACTATGAATCAAGAAAACATATTTTAGAGTATGATGATGTAGCAAATGAGCAGAGAAAAGTGGTCTATAAATATAGAAACAATCTACTCGATCCTAACTATGATATAAAATCAAAAATAGAGTCAAACAGAAGAGATTATGTGTGGCAGATCCTCTCAGAAGCAAATATCTTAGAAGCTCTACCTGAAGAAGAGTATGATTTGGAGAAATTGGTGGCTCTTTTAAAAGAGGAGCTCTATCTTGAAGCTGATCTTGAACAGTTTAAGAACAAAGATGCGACCCAAATACACGAAGAGATAGTCAATGTCCTTACCGATATGTATGAGCAGAAGATGAGTGTGATTGATGAGAAGCAAAGAGATGAGATAGAGAGGATTGTCTATCTTCAAACTGTCGATGAAGCATGGAGAAGCCATCTAAGACAGATGGATTTGATGAAAACCGGTATCGGGCTAAGAAGCTATAACCAAAAAGATCCTCTTGTAGAGTATAAAAAAGAGAGTTATGAACTCTTTATGAGTTTGATTGAGCGAATTAAGGCTGAGGGAATTAAAACTTTGCATCTTGTTCAACTAAAAGAGGATAGAGATGAGCAGGAGAGACAGCAGATGCTTGAAAAAATGGTTCAAGAACTTGAAGCACAGGCACAAGCTGATTTAGAGTTAAATCATGAAGATGTTTTAGCTCCTCAGGATAAAAAAATTGCCAGAAATGATCCTTGCCCATGTGGTAGTGGTAAAAAATATAAGGATTGTTGTGGAAAGAGTGGTCCAAAAAGAGGATTACTAGCCCAAGATAAGTAATGAGTTTAGTCCCTTATTTAGTAAAAAAGTATTTGAGATTTGATAAATCTCAACCTTTTATCACGATATCTGCTATTTTGGCATTTTTGGGTGTATCGATCGGTCTTATGGTTTTGATAATATCTATGGCTATTATGAATGGAACTGCAAAAGAGTTCAAAGATAGAATCTCTACTATGAATTACCCAATCACCATACTTCCTACATCTCTTGATTATAAGATTGACAAAAAGGAGTTGGAACTTTTAAAAAATAGATTTCCTGATTTTATCTTCAGCCCCTATATAGAATCGCAGGTGATTGTCAAAAATGGAAATGAACTTGAGGGTGCGATGATCTTTGGAGTAGATTTTGACAGTGAAGCAAAAATTAACAAGATAGTCAAAAAAGCTCTTGAAAACTCAAAGATAGATAATAAGTTTGATATGATTATGGGAAAGGGATTGGTTGAGTCATTTGCTTTGATGAATGACGACAAAGTTACACTTTTATTTACAAAGGTAGAGCCAGGCGGTTTTTCAACTATGCCTACAATGAAAAGATTTAAGTTAAAGGGAGAGTTTGACTCCGGTATGCAAGCATATGATAATGCATATATCTATACGACAATAGAGGGCTTACAAAAAGTTTTAAGGCTTCCAATAGATCAATATGACGGTATTCATGTTAGAACTCCTCATCCAATGGAAGATATTAAAAAGATAAGAGATTTTATATCTCCCACTTTTGGTACCATTGGTTGGTGGCAACAAAATGGGAATCTTTTTGCAGCGATGGCTATGGAAAAAAAGGCTCTTTTTATCGTGCTTATGCTGATTGTTTTGGTAGCGAGTTTGAATATCATCTCATCTTTATTAATGACAGTGATGAACAGAAGAAGAGAGATCGCACTGCTTCTATCTCTTGGTGCGAGTAAGAGTGAGATAAAGAGAGCATTTTTCCTTCTTGGTAGTGTCATAGGTGGTGCAGGAGTGTTGTTTGGAGTATTTTTGGGGCTGTTTGGACTCTATCTTTTGTCCCATTTTGATATAATCACACTGCCAGCAGATGTCTATATGACCTCAAAGCTGCCTATAGATCTATCAATGACAGATTTTATCTCTATTGTGATTGGAGCTGTTGTGATAGTAGTGCTATCATCCTTTTATCCTGCAAAAAAGGCTACAGATATTGATGTATTGGAGACACTAAGAAATGAGTAAGTTAGTAAAGATAATTGTAGTTTTGATAGTTTTGATTTTGGCAAGTCTTGCAATAAAGAGTTATTTAAAAGATAAAGTTCCTTCTATTAAGAGTGATTTAACTCATAGGGAGAATAGGATGCTACTTTATGATTTTTTAAAAATCAACAATAAAAAAGCGGTCTTTTGTGATTTGATCCTTAGCAAAAATCAAAATGAGAGTTTTTTGGAAGATCTAAACAGTTCAAATTATATACATTTTACTGGACTGAAAGATCCAAAAGTAGAGTATCGAGTGATCTTTGCAGAAGATGGTAAAAAAAACTTTATCTATAATAAAGATGATAGAACTCTAAAGGGGCTATTTATCGTTGATGAGTTTCAAAATGAAAAAAATCGTTATATCAATCTACTCTCGATAAATCCTTCAGATTTAAAAATATTAAATAATTTTTAATATTTTATTAAATTATTTAGAAAAACTTCCGATATAGAAAATAGATAAAATTCAAATATCGGAGTTTTGATGTTTAAAAACTATTTTTTTGCGATTCTGCTATTTTCAACTACTCTTTTTGGCGCAGATGATGGTATTGATTTGAGTATCAATATAAAAGATATTAAAAGTAATACTCAAATAAAAGAGCTAAATCCTAACTCAAAATTTATCATTGAGTTAAGTGTCTTAAATAAAACCAAAAATGATATAAACAATATTCAAATAGATGGAAATATCCCTCAAGAGATCAAAATTTTAAAGATTGAACAAAGCAGTGGCTTTAGCTGTAAAAGTGGGAAAAACACTCTTTTATGCAAAAGAAAAAGTATAAAAAGCACCAAAACAAAATCCATAAAAATTCTAGCAAAATTGCTACAAAGCAAACAAAAAAAGATAGGTATGACACTTTTTTTAAAAGGATTTTTGAATAAAAAAGAGTTTGATGATGCCAATAGCTTTGAAATTATTATCAAAGATGACAAAAAAAGTAGTGATGAGAAAAAAGCACAATTTACAATCCAGCCAAGCAGTGAAAAACCCAAAGTTGGTGAACTAGTCGGATTTAAGTTAATCTCTAAAATAGATGGAATAATAAAGATAAAACTTGATAAAAACCTTCAATATATCAATTCTAAGATATGTAAAAACATCGGCAGTGAAATAGTATGTAAAGCAAAGAAAAACAAAGAAGTGATTTTTGCCTCAAGAGCAAAAAAAGCAGGGCTTAGTATCAGTGAATTTATTCTGATTGGCAAAGATAAAAATATCTCAAAAGAGATAGTGTTGGAGGTTCAAAAAGATTATATTCCAAAAAATTTACCAATAACTTTTAAAACCGATAAAAACAGAGTTGAAGCTTCTGAAAATTACACCTATATGATTGATATCAATTCAAGTGAACTTAAAAAGAGTCTAAAAGATATAAAACTGACTCTAAAGACAAACAGTAGTAGCAATTTTGAGATGATAAAATTTGATGGCAAAGATTGGGAGTGCAAGCAGAGCAAATATTTTGTAAATTGTAAACTAAAATCTCTTTCAAAAGGTGAGCATAAAAGTTTGAAAATCCAAGCAAAAACTCCGATGGATGATACAAATATTGATGTAGATCTGTTTTTGGATATTTCAAAACAGATATTAAGTAGCAGTATTGAGGTGGTTAATCTTGATTTTGATACAGACAATGAAGCTTCTTTGCAACTTTTTAGAGAGTTTAGTACCAATGGAAGAGTAATCAATATTGGTGATAGTGCATTGTGTTATAAAGGAGTAGGGTTATCTTGCAAAGATCAATTATCTCTAGCAAAGAGTGAGGTTTTCTTCAGCAAAAAGGGTATCTCAAGTGCAAATTTAAAGCTTCAAAAAAATGAAGAGATTATCTTTGCAAGAGTTTTTTGGAGTGGTAAGATAGATAGAAAAAGAGATCCTAAGATGCTTGAAAACTCAAAAATACTCAACTTTAAATACAAAGATGATCACAATTTTCACACATTTAGAGTTAAACCAGATGATATATACTGGAAAAACTTTGATGATTTTTTCTACTACAGTGCTTCTGTAGATATGTTAGATTATATCAAAAGATATAAATCAGGTATTTATGAAGTATCAGATTTGGCTTGTAGTGAGGGATTTGGTGGAGATGGTGCATGGAGATTGGTAGTAATTACAAAAGAGTTAAATGGTACCAATCCAAACAGAAAAATTGAGATATACAACGGCTTTGAGGGTGTGTGGAAGAGTAAAGGGTTAGAAGCAAGTCTGAATTTTAAAGATAGAGTTAATATCGCCTTAAAAGGTGATAAACTAAATAAATTTTCTATTTTTACTCTTTGTAGTGATAGTAATATAGATGATAGAATCTCACTTTTAGATAAAAATAAAAATGTTTATGAGAAGTTGGATAGTTTAGAAAATTCTCATATTGACGATATAAATATAGTTGATACAGATAAAAATATAAACAATATCAATATCTCCTCTTTAGGGGATAGGTTTTTTATCTCATTAGTTTTGGCACAAGAGTAAATTTAGGGGAATTGTTTGAAAAGAGCAGGTTTTAGTTTAGTTGAATTAGTGTTGGCAATCGTTATAATCGCAATCTCTTTGATGAGTATTCCAATGCTTATAGGAGAGTCAAACAAAAGTAACCAATACTCTCTAATTCAAGAATCGGTCATGGCAGCAAGAACAAAGCTT
Organism: Sulfurospirillum sp.; assembly: GCA_003978405.1. Classification (GTDB taxonomy): domain Bacteria; phylum Campylobacterota; class Campylobacteria; order Campylobacterales; family QNZT01; genus QNZU01. The sequence goes on along the minus strand of QNZU01000034.1, from coordinate 4,868 downwards.
GGAAATATCCTCACATTTTCGTGGGATAACAACTCAACAAAAATAAATGCTTCCGGAGCTTATGTTGATTATATTATTGTTGACACTAGTGGAGATGATGAATTAAATAGAACAACTGCAAATTTTAGAGAAGGTCATATTCAAGATATTAAAAGAAGACATTTTGATATCAACACAACTTTGGCTACACCTATTGGTCGAGAGGATGCAGACTTTAATGATATCGATGATTTTAGTGGTACCAGTTCTCAAGTAGCACTCAATGGGAGTGGGGTAAAAGGGGATTTTGATTATCTAAACAGTAGTGATCTTAATATCACAACATTGGTCTATTTTTTAGATGACACCAATACATACCAAGGAGTATCTGCTCAAAATATAAATTTTAGTTTTGATATAAATAATAAAAAAGCAACATCAACAAATATCAAAATGATAGAGATTAGTGTTGAGAGTGCTTACAGTGATGATCCTTTTATCCTAAGAGCATTCTCTTCAAATATCGGGGCAAACAAGAAGCTTCACAGGGAGAGTAAATAATGAAAAAAGCATTTACACTTGTAGAGCTGGTATTTGTCATCGTAGTCCTTGGAATTGTAGGAATGATTGGCTCAGATATCATAGCAAAGATGTATCAAGGTTATTTGAAGTCCCAGATCACAAACAGGCTTCAGACTCAAACAGAGTTACTTTTAGATGTGATTTCACAACGATTAAAATACAGAATCAAAGAGAGTGTGATAGGAAGAAATTCCAGTGATAACCGATATATGAAACTTAGTGATGATAATATCTCATCAGTATCTCCTGATATGATTGAATGGATCGGATATGACAGAGATAGCCTTATAGGTGAGAGCAATGGTAGTTACTCAACTCCAGGATGGAGTGGCTTTGTGGATGTAAATAGTTCTGAGACAAATAGGACACAAGTGTTGATGCCAGGATCTGATTTGAGTATCGCTAAGTCAGTTATTGATACCTTGTCAGATGGAAAAGTTGTTATAAGTAATCTAAATAGTAGGGCAATCTTATATTCAATGTGTGAAAAAGATAGTAATATGAGCCGTTTTGGATGGGATATACCTGCACCTTTAAATACAGCTATTTTTGATAACAATATGACAATAAAAGTTTATAAAAAAAATAATAAAACCCATTTATATTTTGATGATATAGGTTCAAGAGAGATTTGTGAGCAGTATCTTTTGGCTTGGAGTGCCTATGCGATAGTTCCAGAAGGTGATAAAGATAATGACTTTAATCTAACGCTTAAATACAACTACCAACCATGGAACGGTGAGAATTATAGTACAGACTCTAAATCCTCTTTATTAGCCGAACATGTATCTACATTTAGGGCGATGCAGGTAGGAAACAGTATTAGGATAAAGGTCTGTATCCAAGATGGAAATATTACGGGAACCCCTTATGGATTTTGTAAAGAGAAGGTGATATACTGATGATGAGAAGAGGATTTGGACTGATTACGGCAATTATTATTATGGTAGCTGTGGCTACTTTGATGAGCTTGATGCTGACTCTTACTCATGCATCTTTAAAATCGACAACAGATGTATATCTAAAAGAGCAAGCAGAGCTTATAGCAAGAAGTGCAGTTGAATATACTCTTCTTGCAATTTCAGGTCATGATAACAGTAACTCTTGTGTAGAGCATGTAAATATCACCTACCCAAATGCTGCCACACCTACACATGAGGCGAATGTGAGTGTTTACTACTTTTTTAAAGGTGCTCCGGCAAACTGTAATCAAGTGTTGGCAAATAATATCAAGACAGATGAATCCAATATGACGGCACTTCTTGATGTAAGGGTTAGTGTAAATATGGACAATACAGGCATAAGTGAGCCAATAGTTATTCATAAAAGATTACTTCAAAAACCATAAAATTTACTCTGTTTGGGTATAATTATGGTGCAAATCCAAGTTAAAGGAGAGATTATGAATTTAAATATCAGTGCAAGACAGTTGGAGATGACTGATGCAATCAGAACACATATTCAAAGTGCAGTGGAGAGCTTTAAAAAGTATCATCTTGATATCATTTCCACTAGAGCAGTGGTTAGTGCGGATGAGAGAAATGGTAAAAAGGGTTATTTAGTTGAATTTACTATCAATCTTCCACAAAAAAATACTGTAGTTATCAAACAAAATGACAAAGATTTATATACAGCTATCGATTTGGCGGCTGAGAGAGCTCAAAAAGTTCTAAGAAGACACCATGACAAAGAGGTAAGTCACAGAGTTACAAAGCTCACCGATGTAGAAAATCTTAACTTCTTAGAGCCTGATGATATTGATGAAAGTATTGAAGATGATACCGATGAGATTATCCCTATGGAGCTTGATCTTTACAAGCCTTTAAGTATTGAAGAGGCTCTTGATATGCTCAAAAACTCAAATAAACAGTTCTTTATCTTTAATGACTTGGATGGAAAGACAAGAGTTCTTTATAAGAGAAAAGATAACAAGTTTGGCTTGTATTAAGATTTTAAGAGGATGTTTTATCCTCTTAAAGAACAAATGAATTTATCTTCAAAACCTCTTTTTCGATCTTATCTAAAACTCTGTCTGTTATGTCCATTATCACTATTAAAATTTCAATCATCTAAAACTCCTTCTGTTTTGTTATGCATATTGTAATAAAATTTTTTTTTATGGTATAATTATATTTCAAATTGAAATATTTATTTAAAAGGAGTGGCTTATGACCTTCAAGGATATTCTTCCAAAGTTAAAAGATGTCATATCTAAAGAGCTTGGAGACAAGAGAGTATTTGACAAAGATGTGGCTGATGCACTTGGAATCAATCATCTGACTTTTGCTACGATGAAAAGCAGAAACAAAATCCCGTATGAAGAGATACTCGATTTTTGTGCAAAAAGAAAGATATCCATCAATTGGCTCTTTTACAACCAAGCTACAAGATCACTAGAGAGTGAGACGGAAAAATATGCCAATATCAGATATTTTGGTGATATATATGCAAGTGCCGGTGGAGGAAGTTTCACAGATGATGAAGAGCATGATTCTTTGTTGCTTGATCCTCATATGATCGATATGTTAGGCGGTCAAAGAGAGATCAAATATATTGACTCTATCAATGTTTTGGGTGATTCGATGGAGCCTACATTTTATGAAAATGACATGGTTTTTATCAACAGATCTCAAAAAGATGTCAAAAAAGGGGGTGTATTTGTAGTGGCTACTCCAAATGGACTCTTTATAAAAAGGGTCTCTTTACGATCAGATGGGAATTTGGATTTGATCTCTGACAACTCTTTGTATAGTGTAGAAAAGGTTGATTTAAACAGTGTAGAGATTGTAGGAAGGGTTGTAGGTAGTATGAGGGGGCATTAGATTAGAGTTACTCTAATCTAATGATGAAAGAATTTTGATATTTTTGATCTCATCATTCATATCGATACTATCTAATACTTCAAAACTCTCCTTATCACCATCTTCAATACCACCAAATACGGTATGAACACCATCAAGATGAGGGCATGGTACGAAACATATAAAAAACTGACTTCCTCCTGTATCTCTTCCCGCATGTGCCATAGATAGAGTTCCTTTTTGGTGAGTATGGGTGTTTTTGTCACACTCACAAGGTATCGCCCATCCAGGACCGCCAGTTCCTGCCATACCACTTGCTCCGTCTTTTGAGTTTGGACATCCACCTTGAGCCATAAATCCCGGGATTACTCTATGAAATTTTAATCCGTCATAAAACCCTTCGTTTGCCAAGTGTGCAAAATTTGCCACAGTTATTGGTGTCTCATCCGGATAGAGTTTGACTTTTATATCACCCTTATTGGTAGATATGATTGCATATTGGTAACTCTCAAGCTCCTCTTGGTTCAAGTCGTTGTAATTTTTTAGATTTGACATATATATTCCTAAATATTTTTTAGCTTATAAAGCAGGGTATGATTATACCGAAAAATTTAGTATAATATTTAAATCCAAATTTTGCATTAGATATTACCAAATCTGAGCAAATTTTGTAGCATAGGGTTTTAGTTAAAATTATTGAATTACCAAACAGGTAGTCCTGCAAATTTTAACTAAAACCCTATGGCTCAATCTTTATCTCATCTCTGGCAGCATCTAATGCAAAATTTGGATTAAAAAATATAAGTAGGAATAGATGTTACTTATCAAAAATGCAAAACTGACTCAAAAAGATGGTGAAAAAATTTGTGATATCTTGATAGAAGATGGCAAAATTACAAAAATCCAAAAAGATATCAAAGATATTGATTGTAAAACTATTGATGCTAAGAATAAGTATCTGCTTCCAGGAATCGTTGATCTAAATGTAAATCTAAAAGATAGCAGTTTTACATTGGAAAATATACAAAGATTACAAGAAAAAGCAAAAAGATCTGGTGTTAGTTCACTTATAGTAAGACCAGATTTTAAACCAAAAGTAGAGAATAGAACAGTTTTGGAACTTTTAAATGAGAAATTGAAAGATTTTGAACGAAAAGGCAATCGCTGGCTCGAACTTTCTAAACAATTCATTTTAGACAGTAACCAAGCCATAATTATCGCTTCCGAAGACACATTATCACTGAATCCTGAATCTATGGTGCGGTGCACCGAAGAAGGTTTCCTCACCATTCAAGGAGTGTTATTGGCTACCGATGAGACCCCTAAAATATGGATTGCAGATAGCCCTGACACCTATTTTCAAGGTTTTCGTTTTGAAGGAGACAAAAAATCTACAATGCGCAATATTTCATTTCGACCACACACCGCACTGTTCGAAATAAAGTATTCTCCAGGATCAGTTGGAATATATTCGGATCTGATCACTGTGTCTCCTGTTGTTCCTGA
>QNZU01000002.1 GCA_003978405.1 Sulfurospirillum sp. | reverse complement strand
AAAATCGTTGCGACAGTAAACATCTTAGCAACTGTATAGTCATATTCTAATGCATTGTGTGATTGCATTAAAACCTCCTTTGAATTAATTATTCATGCTAATAAGCCATGATAAGTTATATTATAGGAGTTTTTAAATATAAGAAAGCTTAAAAAGATGCTTAGATTTACTTTCTGTTAATATATTTATTAAGATTATATGGGATTAATTTTATCCCATATTAAACACTAAAGTGATTGAGTAAATTCTTGAAAAATGTATCTGCTATCGTGAGGACCAGGACTTGCTTCTGGGTGGTGCTGCACTGAGAAGATTGGTGAATCTTTATACTTGATGCCCTCAATGGTACCATCAAAAAGATTTTTGTGTGTGATATTTGCAATAGTCTCTATTTGATTGGGAACATTATAGTTGTGATTTTGTGCAGTGATCTCAACAGTTCCGTTCTTTATACATTTCACAGGATGATTGCCACCGTGATGTCCAAACTTCAGCTTATAGGTATCAAATCCATGAGCAATGGAGAGTAGTTGATGTCCCAGACAGATGCCAAACATCGGTATCTTTGCATCAATCAACTTTCTAATTTCCTTGGCAATATCTTTTAAAATAAGCGGATCACCAGGACCATTTGATAAAAATATCCCATCAATCTCCTGCTTTAAAAATCTATTTATAAGAGAATCTGCTTCAAAACTACTTGGTACCACTTCTATACCAAGGCCTGTATCTCTTAGTTCATTTAGGATATTTCTTTTGACTCCAAAATCAATCACCACTACTCTTTTGCCATTGTTTAGAGGCTTTTTATATCTATGTTTTGCTGGATCCCAAGCTCCATCTTCGTGATGATAGGGCTCTTTGGTACTAACCTCTTTGATATAGTCTATCTCTTCAATTCTTGGAGATGAGTTTAAGATAGATTTTAGCTCATCTTTATCAGAAATTTCTGTTGAAGCAATCATCATCAAAGATCCGTGATCTCTCACTCTTTTGGTTAAAAATCTAGTATCAATATCGCTTATACCAAGACTATTATGCTCTTTTAAGAGATCTGACAATGAAAACTCTGCTCTGAAATTTGAGTATCTTGCTTGATAGTTTCTAACAATTACTCCACTTGAATAGACCTTTGATGACTCCATATCATCACTGTTGCACCCTACATTTCCGATTTCCGGCATAGTAAAGAGGATAAACTGTCCGGCATAGCTTGGATCACTTACAATCTCTTGATAACCGCTCATAGAAGTGTTAAAAACAAGTTCACCTGTTTTGGTACCACTTGAGCCAAAACTTTTGCCCTCTAAAAATGTCCCATCCTCAAGATATATCCAGATAGGAGATAAGCTACTCATATAAACATACCTCTTCTTTTCAACTCCTCTTTATAGAGCCTCTCAAAAACTACATCATACTCATCACTTCCAGGAATAAGCTCTCTTTTCATACCTCTAATCTTATCAACTACAATATCTTCGATGTCTTCAAAACTGTTGATATAACTCTCCAAAGCACCAAGAATAACATTTTTAACAACATTCTCAGCTACACTGTATTCTATCAAATCCTCTTGCCATAATCTATCTAATATCTTGTGTGCAAGATCATTATATCGATCCTCATAAGAGAGTATCACATCATAATCTTTGGCGATTTTCTTTTTGATCATCCAAAACATACTTCGTCTATCTACTCTGTTGAACTCCATCTCATCTTCATTCTCTTCAAGAAGCTCTTCAACTCTTCTCTCTAGTGCCAACTCTTTTTTAAGATCCTCTTCTATGATCTCTTGAGAGACCTTCTTGACAGATTCGACACCTTTTAAAAATTTTGTGTATCCGGAGTTTAAAAGATCAACGGTAATCTTGTTTGCTATGTATGGTGCATGTGGTAATCTGATCTTCATCATTAGACCTTAATATTTTTTTGAAGATAGTATCAAAAAATAGGTAAATAGATGATTATTTGGTGCTATTAATATCTAAGCTCATATCTTTTGATAAAATTTTTGTAATAGTAGATGCATTTTGGGGATTCATCTTTGCCATAATCTTGGCTATCTTTTTTGCCGGTAGATGTGAAAGTATTATAGCGGCCTTTTGCTCACTCATGTTATCCAATATCGCGGCTGCTTTTGAGTCTTTCATTTTGATATATGCATCTGAGAGTTTTTTATTTTTGGCTTTTGAGATATCTTCTAAAATCTTTTGGTTTTTGTTATATATTTCCAGAGTTGCTTTTTTTATATTTTCAACTTTTTTCAACTCCTCTTTTATCTTCTGCTCTTTTTCTTCTAATATCTTTTCTCTTTTTTTTAGAAGCTCTTCATTTGCCAACTTTAAAGCTTCAAGTGACTGTTTTTGCTCTTCAAGTCTTCTGATATCCTGTTCTATCTCACTCTTTCTAAGCTCAAATATTCTATTGCAATCGACTGTAGATTGTGTATTGGTACCAGTTGCACCAAGTTCAAATAAAAATATAAAGATTAATAAAATAATTACTCTCAATCTATCAACCCCTTTTTTTCATCTGTGTCAGGATGTTTGCCACTTCATCCATCTCTTTTGATTCTAAATATATCTTTAACTTATTTGCTTTTTTGATCTCCTCTTCTTCAAGAGCCAAAAATTTCTCATGCTCAATATTTGCCTCTTTGTATAGCTCTTTAAGACCATCTAACTGCTTCAATCTTAGATCATATGAAGCTTTTAAATCCTCAAGAGTTTTCATTTGTAGAGAAAACTGCTCTTTTGAGAGTTGATATTGGCTCATAGAGCCTTTGTCTGGAAACTCAAACTTTCTAATCTCCTCTTTTTTCTTCTCAATCTTTTTTTCTAATCCTCTTTTTCTACTTTGGACATCTATTATCTGTCTCTCAATCTCATCTAGTTTCTCTTTTTTAATCAGTACCAATGAAGAGAATTTTGTTGTTTTCATTTTAAAACTATAGTATCTTTTCTATCCGGTGATGTAGAGATAACACCCACTCTTGTTTGAGTCAGCTCCTCAATGGTTTTGATATAGGCTTTAGCTTCATCAGGAAGTTTGTCATACTCTTTGATACCTTTTACACTCTTCCAGCCTTTAAAGCTCTTATAGATTGGCTTAACTCCTTCAAGGTCATAAGGAACATAATCGATCTGCTCACCTTCAAATTCATATTTGACACAGATTTTTACCTCATCAAAACCATCTAACACATCAAGTTTCATCAACGCTATCTGATCGCATCCATTGAGTCTGCAAGCATATCTTGCGGCAACCGCATCAAACCATCCACATCGTCTTGCTCTTCCTGTTGTGGTACCAAACTCTTTACCAACATCAGCCATTTTCTTTCCATCTTCACCAAAATCTTCAGTAGGAAAAGGTCCATTACCAACTCTAGTACAATATGCTTTTGCAATGCCTGTAACTTTGCCTATATCTTTTGGGTTCAATCCAAGACCACTACAAGCTCCGGCACTAATTGTATTGGAACTGGTAACATAGGGATAGGTACCGTGATCTATATCAAGCATTGTTCCTTGAGCACCTTCAAGAAGCACTCTTTTATTCTCATTTAAGAGCTCCCACAATAGCTTGGTCGTATCTGTGATATAACAATCCAACTCATCTTTATAGTGAGTTAAGAGATCTATTAACTCATCTTCTTGAGGTCTCTTTATCTCCATCAACTCCAGTAACACTTTGTTGTCATCAAAATGATTTAAAATCCTCTGAGCAAGTTTTTCTGGATTTTGAAGCTCTCCGACTCTGTGACCTACTCTTGAAATTTTGTCCGCATATGCTGGACCTATACCTTTTCCGGTAGTTCCAATTGCCTTTTTTCTTAATCTCTCTTTTGCCTGATCTATCTGTGCATGATAAGGCAGAAGAAGATGAGCTTTGTCACTGATAAAGAGTTTCCCTTTTAGTGAAGAAAACTGTTTTAACTCTTTGTCTATGAGATTTTCCGGACTCAACACTACACCGTTTCCAATGATATTTATCGCATCGGGATTTAAAACTCCTGATGGTATCAAATGCAAAGCATAGACTTTGCCATCAACCACGATCGTATGACCAGCATTATGTCCTCCTGCAAATCTACACACCACATCGTGAGTTTGTGCCATGTGATCTACTATCTTTCCTTTACCCTCATCTCCCCACTGGAGTCCTACAATCATATCAGCTTGATTTCTCATCTATTTATCAATTCCTCTATTATATTATCAGTATAAAGGGCAAAACCCGAACAACACTCACCCTCATAGTTATACAAGCCACCCTGCCCTACTCTTTTATTGTTGGTAAAAAATCTGTAAAAAAGTCCATCATAATATCTCATCTTTGCATAATACAAAGGAGCTACTATGATATCATCATACTTTATCTCTTTTGTGAGTAACTCTATCTTTTTTAGCTCATCTTTTAAATAGCTTGGTACCTCATCTATAAGTCTTGAAATATCCTCTTTTTTTTGTAAAGAAGCCAAATCACTAAGCCAAGAAATTCCCAAAGAGAATATCTCCTGCAAATTTGCATCTTTAAAGTAATTGATCGAAATATCCAACTCTTTTGAGAGTAGTTTTGGAATCATCATATTTGATATTTGAAGATGGGGTTTTAGTTCAAGTTTTTCCAATATTTTAATACTCGCATCAATACTTTTTAACAAAGTGCAATTGCCCAGATACTCTGCACCTATTTGGTACTGCTCACTTGTAGGAGATCGGAAAACTGGTTGAATATAAAACCATCTTTTTTGATCAGTAGTTCTACCTAGTCTCTTTGTTATGAGTCTTACCACATCAAGAGTGCTGTCTGCTCTAAGAGTTAATATATGATTATCTTTGTCGTTGATACGAATCAATTTTTTCTCATCAATCTCTTGATGCTGATGATAGGAAAAGTATGGTGTTACAATCTCCTGATAACCACACTCTTGCAAAATCTTACTGGCATGAAACTCTATCTCTCTTTTTACACTGGCACTCTTGGCAAAATACAATCTGCTCTTTAAGGGTATCTCGTGTTCATAGATCATCAGTTTATCCATATTATATTTTTATTGAGTATAACAAAAAAATTATTAACTCATAACAAATCTAATAATAAATAGTAAAAGCAATATGCCACCAACAAAATAGACAATATCAAATCTAATTTTATCTTTTATATTATCTGTATAATAAGTTTTTATTTTGGTTATAAGCAGAGTAGCTCTTTGCTCTTTTCTGCTATCGAATGCGTGAAAAAATACAAATAGTATGATTAAAAAAAGTGCTAGATTGATAAAATCTCTTTTATCTCTTAGAAGTATTCCTACTGCCGATAAAATAATCTGCAAAGCCACAATAATATGCACACTTCCATCGATACTCTTTTTTAAATCTACCATTTTGTGATGCAAATGGCTTTTATCGGGAGAAAATGGAGATATCCCCCTTTGAATCCTTCTAGTCATCACAATGATAGTATCAATAATAGGGATAGCCGCGATAAACAAAATAGCAGTATCACTGATGTAATCAATCGCTCTAATAGATAAAGCCGAGATTATAAACCCAAGCGATAAAGAACCACTATCACCCATAAAGACTGAGGCGGGATTCCAGTTAAAGATCAAAAAGGCTAGTAGTGCCATCAAAACCAAAAATGATGTGATAAAGATAAATTGATCATTATAGATAAAGCCTATATAAAAAAGTGCTGAAATTATGACAAATGATACAGAAGCCGCAAGTCCATCCAAACCATCAATTAGATTTAGTGCATTGGTAAAGCCAGCAACTGCAAATATAGTAAAAACAAGCGATACCACATAAGGTAACCCTAGCTCATACCCAAACCAATTACCAAGTGTTTTAATCTCAAAACCGTTAAAGAGAAAAAGAATAACTGCAGCTAAAGCAATAATAAGGAGTTTAAATTTGGCACTAGATCCTTTTATATCATCATAAACACCCAAAGCAAATACAATAAAAAGTGCAATAAAAAATGGAAAATATTGACTAAAAAGATTAAAATGGAAAAACAAGACTACCAAAAAAAATGAGAGAACAAATGCTATACCGGCACCTGTTGGTGTAGGAGATGAATGAGAACTTCTGACATTTGGAATATCAATCAAATGCAAATCTCTTGCATATTTTTTAATAATCTGAATAAAAAATATAGATAAAAAAAAGATTATCAAACCATCTATAATTAAAACAGATCCATCACTCACTATACACCTTCTTTCCTGCCATCCTACTTATAAGTATAACTATACTTAAAAAAGCTCTGAGATAGGTTCTTTGGTTTTACATCATTTAAGACTATACCTACATTTTCAAGATCATAAGAGTTGATCATATCCTCCAAAGATTTTAAAAACTCTTTCTCAGAAAATTCAGATCTAAATACAACCAACGATATATCTGCAATTTTCATCAACAAAATAGCATCAGTCAACGCTCCCATCGGTGGTGCATCTATAATGATATAATCATAACTCTCTCTTAACTCTTCTATAATTTTATCGAGATTTCCAGATTGAATCAACTCAGACGGGTTTGGAGGGATGGGACCTGAAGTTATAATATCAAGATTTTTTATCTTTTTATGCTCCCAAATTACATCTTTTAGCTCATTGTTATTTGAAAGAACAGTACTCATTCCCACTTTGTTTGTCAGTGCAAAAACACGGTGCAACATCGGTCTTCTCATATCCAAAGAGATAACTATGGTTTTCTTGTCTCCACTTCCAAATACAGATGCAAGATTTGTAGCAGTTGTTGTTTTACCTTCACCTGGTACTGTTGAAGTAACAACTATAACTTTACTTCTTTTTTTAGTCGATACAAAATCCAAATTTGTCCTAATTAGCCTCATAGCTTCACTGGCTACTGACTGCTGATCTTCAAGGACAAACATCTTTTGTGCATTTTTAGTATGTGGAATGATTCCATAAAAAGGAATATCCGAATATGCTGAAAAATCATCTTTGGTTTTAATCTTATTATCTAAAAACTCTCTCATCAAGATAAATAAAATACTACTTAAAAGTCCAAGCAATGCACTGGCAATTATTATCACAGGTTTATTTGGCTTTATCGGTTTTTTTGCGATAGTAGCTCTATCTAAAACTCTGTTTCCTGAAACTTTTGCCGCTTTGGTGATAGACATTTCAGACTGTTTTTCAAGCAAAAATTGGTATGTTTTTTGATTTACCTCATAAGTTCTTTTCAGATCCGCAAGTTCTCTCTCTTTTTCAGGAAGCTTTGAGAGAGTGGTCTCTTTTGAATAGAGTGTATCTTCAAGAGATCTTCTCTTTTCCCTAAGTGAATCATTGATACTCTCAATAGCACTCTCTAAAGCCATTTTGATATCACTTATCTCCTCATTTGCTTTTTCAACATCTGGATGATTCTCGGTAAATGAACTAAGTAGTGTAATCTTTTTGGATTTTGCTCTTTGAAAATCCGAAAGAAGAGTCTCCAAAACAGGATAATCTTTGGCCAAAGATGAAACTGCACCATAATTTCCTTTTCTAAACTCATCATAAAGGGATTGAAATGCACTCTCTTTGATCTTTATGTCAGATAGTTCAGCCTTATATCTACTAAGTTGCTTTATCGTTACATCTGATTCTGAATCTATATTCATCAGATTGTTTTCTTCTTTGTAATTTTCTAGTTTTATAGCTGATTTTTTAAGTTTTACTTTTACTTTTTCAAGTTGTGCATTGATAAAAGCTAATGCCTGAGAAGCTTCTGTGGTATTTTTGTTAACACTTTTACTCATGTATGTATCGACCAAAGCATCAAGAAAATCTTTTGCTCTTTTTGGATTATTATCTTGATATATCATCTTGATTATTGAACCATTTTTTGCGATAGGAAAAACACTCAATCGTCTGCTTATATCATCAATCGCACTATTTTTATCCAAAACAACAAAGTAAAATTTCTTACCAAGGACAATACCTTTTTTATTTATAACTGCAGAGAAGAAAGGTGTATCGATTTTTTGTCCAAAAGTGTGTTCTGCATTATACTCTATGCTACTTTTGTCTTCTAACACTCCAGCTTTTAATGAAGAAAGGATACCACCTTTATCTGTATATAGTTTAAAATGCTCCTCATCTATAGGTTGAATAACAAATTTTACTCCATAAAATCTAGGATCTTTTACTTTTAGCTGTGAGAGTTCAATAGGAGAGTTTTCATAAAGTTCACTACTTTTATAATTGTTTTTTACAAAATATCTAATTTGATATCCAATCTTTTTCATAGCCTCTGAAATAAGCTTTCTTGAACGAATCACCTCTACTTCAGTATCTATAAGAGTGCTATCCCTATCAAGACCTTTTTTACCCATCAAATCAATATCAAGCTTATCTCCACTCACTTCAATTGTAGAGTATGTCTCATATACTGGTTGTGAAAGATAACTATAAACAATACCCCCAAACACAAAAAGTGTTGTAATCAATAAGATAAGCAACTTATTCTTACTAAACATTTTTAACAGATTGCCAACATCACCTGATGATTGCACTTTTTTGTGATGAGTCTTTTGCATATAATATCCTTCTTATAATCTTTTCTAATGTCTTACATCAAAAATTCTTGTATTTGTCAACTGTTTACCAGTAAACAATACATCAAGAACTCTTCCTGCAATTTCGATTCCAGGTATTGCTTCAGCAATTCCTAAGTTTCTTCTTCTATATTCATTTGGCTCCACATAGACAACATCATTTGGATAGATGGTCAAAGCATTTGGTGAAAGAGCAGACAATCTTGTCAAATCAACAGTCTCCATCATAGGTCTGTTTCTGGTTCCTCTAATAATATGAATCTTCTGTCTGTCAGCAAAATCAGTCAATCCTCCACTTGTAGCAAGAAGTTCCAATAAAGATGAAGTATCCTCTACTATATCAACTCGACCTGGATTTCTAACCTCACCCATTATAAATGCTCTTTTATTTAAAATATCAACTGTCACATGAGCATGTTTTACATACTTTGCATACTCTCTAGTTAGAAGTGTAGCAGCCTCTCTTGCAGTCAAGCCAGATACTCTAATAACTCCAATCAAAGGTAGATCTATAGTTCCGTCTCTTGAAACCAAAACACCTCGCTCATCTCTTGGATTTACTTGAGCTCTCACATCTCTGGTACTTAGTTCTGGGTGATTAAATACCAAAATAGAAAGTCTATTATTTGGTACTATTCTTGACTCATAAACTTCCGCACTATAACCACTAGAGAATGCAGGTTGAAGTGTATCAGCTTTATTTTTATTAAAAAGCAGATACTCATCTTTAGCTGCACATCCGCCAAGAAGCATTGATACTACCAAACTTAACATCACTACTTTACTTGTTTTTTCCATTTTTTACCCTTCTATACAATTTTATACATTATAGGAACATAAATATTATTCTAATATAAAAAGTTAAATTTAAATAACTTTTTAGCCATCTATGTTACCTTTTGTAAGACAGTATGGTTTTTTATTTTCAAACATCATTAAGCTAAAATAGATTATATATTAAATATATTAATTTTTTAGTATATTAAATATAATATATTTAATTTTATCTATTTTCTCTTTTTTGACCTTCTATCTTGAAGTTTACAAAACTCCAATACTACCTTACCCTCATCCATCTCAATATCCAAAAACTCTTTATGAGCTACCAAAAAGACCACAATATCTGCACTTGCAACAGCTTCCTTATAATCTACAATGTCAAATTCAGGATGAGAGGTGATATTTGGCTCAACTGCTAAAATATCAATTCCATCCTGCTTCAATCTCTGAGCAATATAAAGAGCCGGTGATTCTCTTAGATCATCAATATCTGGCTTAAAAGCCAATCCCATGCAGGCAACTTTTGCCTTTTTGCCATGCGTCTTTTCAAACTCCAAAGCACTGTTTTTAACCTTCTCAATTACCCATTCTGACTTATAGTCGTTTGTCTGCCTTGCGGTTTTAATGAGCTTCGCATCACCTTTTGCCGCATCCACGATAAACCATGGATCAACTGCGATACAGTGACCTCCTACTCCACATCCAGGTTGCAAAATATTTACTCTTGGATGTCTATTTGCAAGATCAATCAACTCCCAAACATTTATACCGAATTTATCAGCTAACATTGAGAGCTCATTTGCAAATGCAATGTTGACATCTCTAAAACTGTTTTCAGTCAATTTTGCCATCTCAGCAGTCCTAGCATCAGTTTCTAAAACTTCACCTGTTACAAAGTTTCTGTAAAAATCAGCAGTCAGCTTTGTAGCAACAGGAGTGGTACCACCAACTATCCTGTCATTTGCAACCAACTCATGCATAATTTTACCAGGCAACACCCTCTCAGGGCAGTGGGCAAAATGGATATGAGTTGTATCAATACCCTCATCTTTTAGAGTCTTCTCCATAATATCAGTGGTACCAACTGGTGAAGTTGACTCCAAAATTACAATATTTCCATCTTTTACATACGGTGCAATAGACTTTGTAGCAGCTACAATATAGTCAATATTTGGAACATAGTTATCCTTAAATGGAGTAGGAACCGCCACTATAAATACATCAGCTTCAGCCGGTTTGGTATCTGCTACCAAATTTCCAGAATTTACTGCTGATTGAACAAATGTATCAAGATCAGGTTCAACTATATGAATTTTACCTTGATTTATGATTTTAACAGTCTCCTCAACTACATCAACACCATGCACCTTATAACCCCTGTTTGCTAACAGTGATGCAGTCGGTAAGCCTATATAGCCAAGACCTATTACACAAACTTTTTCTACCGCCATTATCTCCCCTTTAAATAAGAAACTATTCTATCACTAGCTTTACCATCCCCATAAGGATTATGTGATTTTGACATCACCTCATAAGCATCCTTATCCTCTAGCAGTCTCTTGCACTCACTGATAATCTTATCTTTGTCAGTTCCTACAAGTTTAACAGTTCCTGCCTCTAAAGCTTCAGGTCGCTCGGTCGTATCTCTCATAACAAGTACCGGCTTCCCAAGACTTGGAGCCTCTTCTTGAATACCTCCGCTATCAGTTAGAATAAAATATGATCTATTCATCAGATAAACAAAAGGTTCATAATCAAGCGGGTCTATCAAATAGACATTATCCACATCACAAAGAATCTCATTTACCGGTTTTTGAACATTTGGATTGAGATGAACCGGATATACAATATCAATATCTCTGTATTCATTTGCCAACTCTTTCAAGCCTTCGCAAATATTTAGAAATCCCTGTCCAAAATTCTCTCTTCTATGCCCGGTAACAAGTATCAATCTTTTGTTTTTATCTATCTTGTAACCCTTCTTGAAAATCTCTTTTTCAAGATTTTGCTCCAACTCCTTATCACTTTGTATCTTGGATACTACACTAAGTAATGCATCAATCACAGTATTGCCAGTAACGATTACATTACCAACATCGACATTTTCTTTTAAAAGATTAGCTTTACTCTCATTTGTCGGTGCAAAATGGTAAGTAGCTAATCTTCCAGTTACCTGTCGATTCCCCTCTTCAGGCCAAGGAGAGTAGATATTGTTTGTCCTAAGACCTGCCTCTACATGACCTACTGCTATTTGTTGATAAAATGCAGCAATTGAAGTTGCCATAGTGGTTGCGGTATCTCCATGTACCAAAACAATATCAGGCTTAACTTCACTTAAAATCGGTCTTAATCCAAGCAAAATATTTGAAGTAACCTCATATAGATCTTGTCCAGGCTTCATTACATCAAGATCAAAATCTGGAGTTATCTCAAAAAGGTTTAATACCTGATCTAGCATCTGCCTGTGTTGAGCTGTAACGCAAACTATCGTTTCAAAACTTGAATCTTTTTCAAACTCCTTTACCAAAGGAGCCATTTTTATCGCTTCTGGTCTGGTACCAAAAACCAACATCACTTTTTTAATCATGGCAACTTCTTCTCCCAATCTAGTGCAGTTTTGCAGATAAGCTCCAAATCATCATATTTTGGTTCCCAGCCCATCACCTCTTTGATCTTTGTGTTATCTGATATGAGGATTGAAGGATCACCGGCTCGTCTCTCTTTAATCTCCGCCGTAAAATCAACCCCACTTACTTTTCTCATCGTCTCAAGTACTTCCAAAACTGAAAATCCATGCCCATATCCACAGTTGAATATATCACTATCGTTCCCCTCATTTAGATACTCCAACGCTTTTAAATGAGCTAGAGCTAAATCCTCCACATGAATATAATCTCTAATACATGTTCCATCTTCTGTATCATAATCGTCACCAAAGACATACATCTTCTCTCTTTTGCCGCATGCTGTCTCAGCTGCCACTTTGATTAAGTGTGTTGCACCCTTGGTTGATTGACCAATCTTCCCATCAACACTTGCACCCGCAACATTAAAATATCTCAAAGCTATATATTTAAAATCATCAAATGCAAAAGCAGTATCTTTTAAGACTGTCTCACTCATCAATTTACTGCTTCCGTATGGATTGATTGGATTTGTAGGAGTGCTCTCTTTGACCGGAATAAATTCAGCTGAAGGCTCTCCATAAGTCGCCGCTGTTGAAGAGAAGATAAATTTATTTACTCCATGTTTGATACATGATCTTATCACATTTGTCGTGTTTGCTGTATTGTTCATATAATATTTTAGTGGATCTTCCACACTCTCTGGTACCACTAAAGATGCAGCAAAGTGTATCACCGCATCAAACTTCTTCTCTTCAAATAGTTTATCAACCGCGTCATAATCACTCAAATCCAGCTTGACAAAATCTCCATACAAAATTGCATCTTTAAAACCGGTTACTAAATTATCAACCACTGTAATCTCATGTCCACCTAGCTCACCTAAAAGCTTTACCACATGGCTTCCTATATAACCAGCTCCACCGTTAACTAATATTTTCATCGCTTTCCTTTAGTAAATTTTCTATAATATCGACCATTTTTTCACTTTGAGTCTCTCTGATAAACTCATCTTTAACAATCATTCTGTTTTTTTGTGATATCTCAAAATCCATCTCTTTCATTTTCATTATCGCCTCTTTGACAAGTTCTGGTCTGTTAGGCAATATCGAGATAGCATTCTCCAATCTATTTACAAAATCTACTGCTATTCCAACTCCTCCATAAAGTATAGGAAGACCGGTAGCCGCATACTCATATAGTTTTGAAGGCATTGCACTCTTAAACTGCTCATTTAGTTGAGCATACAAAACTGTGGAGTTTTGGTAAAAATTTATAATCTCATCTCTACTTACCTTTCCAAAAAACTCCACATTTTTAATACCGTTTTTTTCAACATACTCTCTTAAAGCCTTGTAACTTGTCCCTTCACCAACTATATTTACCTTTACATCCGGTAAATCTTTTGCTCCATCAACCAAAACCTGCACATTTTGACCTATTGCAATATTACCTGTATATGTGATTGTAAAAGGTATATCTTTAGCGATAGTGATTTGGCTAAGCTCTTCATATCTGCTATTTTCGATACCATTTGCAATTTTGGTAATATTTTTGGTCTCTCCTCTACTTAAAACCCAATCTCTCTCATAATCATTTGTTACCACAATATGATCATATGAGCCAAGTGATGTTTTCATCAACTTTGCAATACTATTTTTAATCAGTTTCTTAAATGTAGAATTAGCTTCAATATACTCCCAAGTCAAATCTCTTATATCAATAATCTTTTTATTTTTACCTAGCATCGCCAAAACTGGTATCATAAACATAAACGGTGAAGTGGCAATTGTTATATCCGATTCAATACTATTTGCTCTTTTTACTAATTTTTGAATAAAGTGAATCTCCCATAAAGCACGAGAAAAGAATTTTTCAGTATTGTAATTTTTTTGATTTACATAATATATATTGACATTTTCATTAAAGATCACTCTCTCATTTTTTTGAGGTTTACCCCTTTCAGTCAGTGTTATGACATTAACTTTGTAATTTTTACCGAGCTCATTGACATATGCCAACACCCTATTGGTACCGGCAGTATTTTCAGGTAAAAAATGACTAGTTAAAAAATTTACTGTTTTCATAAAAATTACATTACCTTTTATTTAGAGTTAAACTCACCTTAGTATTAGAAATATATTAATATTAAATACTAATAATCTAACTAAAATCGACTTAAAATTAAATATCTTTAATTTTTTTAATTATTTTAATCTTTTTTCTCCTCTTATATCGACATAACAGAAAAAAAATTTATAAAAATTTGGAAATAAAGATTACTCTTTTATAGATTAAAAAGGTATAAAAAATTATACCTTTTTTAGATAGTGCAGTTTTTTATAGAAGTTTCTTTATAAGGACGATCCAACATATCAAAAACTTTTTGTTTGATTCCTCTTATAGTAAAGTGGTATTTGGCAAATAGATCATTTGCATTGGCACTTGCTCCAAAGCTCTCCATTCCCAAAACTTCATCAGCATATTTATACCACTCAACACCAGATGCTGCCTCTACCGCCAAAATAACAGTTGAAGGATCTATCACCTCTTTTTTATACTCATCTGATTGTTCATCAAAAAGTTCAAAACATGGAACACTTACGACATTTGTCATAATTCCAGCCTCTTCAAGATGACATGCACTTTGAAGTGAAAGCATCACTTCACTACCACTTGCTATAATAGTAACTTCTGCATTTTCTCTTTTTTTAATCAAATAACCACCAAAACTTGGATCACCAAAGTCAAATTTTGGTTTTAGTGTCTCCAATCCCTGACGAGACAAAACAAATCCACAAGGTGCATCAAGACTCAATGCTTTTTGCCAACAAGCCACATTTTCACTTGCATCGGCAGGTCTGAAAGTATAAAAGTTTGGCAATGCACGAAATTGTGATAACTGCTCTATAGGTTGATGAGTAGGTCCATCTTCACCCACACCTATACTATCATGGGTCCATATAAAGTAGTTTCTAAGCTTCATAAGAGCTGCCAATCTTGCTGCAGGTTTCATATAATCACTAAATACAAAGAATGTAGCCGAAAACGGTATAAAAAGACCATAAAGGCTGATTGCATTACAGATTGCACCCATGGCATGTTCTCTGATACCAAAATGTATATTTTTTCCCTTTGGAAAATCACCCATATTTTTCAAAGTTGTTTTATTTGAAGGAGCAAGATCGGCACTTCCCCCTATAAATCCAGGAATTGCTTTTGCAATGGCATTTAAAATCAAAGAGTTACTCTCTCTTGTAGCCACTTTGACTCCCGGCTCAAAACTAGGCCAGTCAATTTTGGAAAAATCAGGATTCTCAAGAGCTTTTAGTGTCTCATTTTGTTCAGCCAAAGGTAGGTCAAGAAGCAATTTTTTCCAAGCTCTTTGAATTTTGTCACCATTTTCTAAAGCCTCTTTGAAACTATTTAGCACATCTTCATCAACGATAAATTTTTTATCCGGATCAAAACCTACACTCTTTTTGGAAGCTTTAATCTCCTCTTCACCCAAAGGAGCACCGTGAGTTTTTGCCTCTCCCTCTAGCGTAGCAGCACCTTTTCCTATTGTAGTCTTTGCAATAATCAAAGAGGGCTTTGTCTGTTCATCTTGCAACTCTTTTAAAACCTGATCGATCTCTTTGTAGTTGTGACCGTCAATTTTGTAGACTTTCCAACCTTGAGCTTCAAATCTCTGCTTTACATTTTCACTAAAAGCTATTGAGGTTTCACCCTCAATTGTGATCTCATTTGAATCATAAATCAAGATTAGATTATCAAGACTGTGATGACCGGCAAGTGAACAAGCCTCATAACTGATCCCCTCTTGCAAATCACCATCACCGCAAAAACAGTAAACTTTATGATCAATCACCTTTGCAGTAGGAGAGTTCAAGAGATTTGCCGCATATTTACTTGCCATAGAAAACCCGACAGCATTTGCCACACCCTGCCCCAAAGGACCGGTTGTCACTTCAACACCGGGAACTTCACCAAACTCCGGATGTCCTGGAGTCTTAGAATCAAGCTGTCTAAATCTTTTTAAATCATCAAGAGTAAGATCATATCCGCATAGATACAGATATGAATAAATCATACTACTAGCATGTCCCCCCGAAAATACCACTCTGTCGCGATTTAACCAACTTGGATATTTTGGATTGTGTCTGTGATATCTACTAAACACACTGATTATATCAGCCATACCCATAGGAGCTCCAGGATGCCCTGAATTTGCTTCTTGAACCATATCTGCTGCCAAAAACCTTATCGTATTAGCTTTTTTCTCTAACAATTTTATATCTTGCATCAACTCTCTTCCTTAACTAAAATATCTTTTTATCATCTCTTCTAATTTTGTATTTAACGGCTCTTTTAACACTTTTATATCCTCTAAAAGTGCATCTTTTAAGGTATCTCTATATCTAACAGCCTCTTTTACTCCCATCAGGTTTGTAAAAGAGTTTTTCAGACTGTCATTGTTAGTAGGTTTACCAGCCTCCTCTTCACTCAAAGTTGCATCAATAATATCATCTTGTATTTGAAATAAAAGTCCTATTTTAATACCCATATCATATAGATTTTTCTGCTCATTAGAGCTTAGATTTGCAATAATTGCACCCATCTTTAAAGATGTCGCTATCAATTTTGCTGTTTTATGAATATGCAAAAATTTTAACTCATCCAAAGAGAGTCGTTGATCTTCAAAATAGCAATCAAGTGCCTGACCAAGAACCATCCCCTCTCCACCACCATTTTGTGCAAGTGTCTTTATCAATGCCACCTTCACATCATCTGCATATGGGGAGTTTGAAAGAAGTAAAAAACTGTCACTGTTTAGTGCATCTCCTATCAAAGTAGCCGTAACCTCATCATAACTGATATGAAGAGTCTTTACTCCTCTTCTAAGATCTGCATCATCAAATGTAGGAAGATCATCATGAATGAGTGAATAGGTATGAAACATCTCTATAGAGAGTGCAGCAAACATCGCATTTGGTACCAACTGATTCTGATATGCATCTACCACATTTAGAAGCAGCAAAGGTCGAAATCGTTTCCCACCTGCTTGAAACATCTGTAGATATGCTTTATGAAAATGAGGATGAAAACTCTTCTTTGTCTTTAATTTCTCTTGAACAAAATTCTCAAATTCTACAAGTAGTTTCTCTGAACTCAAAACTACCCCTATACTCCAAAACCGCCAAATGAACCCATCATCTTGGAAGCGAACATCTTTTTATCATCTTCGACCATTTTCATCACATCATTTATCGCACTAATTAGCAATATCTGCATCGAGTCTTTATCCTCAAGAAGTGAATCATCAATCTCAAGATCAATAATCTCACCATTTCCGTTGGCACTAACCTTTACCATACCTCCGCCACTCTTGGATGTAAAAGTTTTGTTTTTGCTCTCTTCTTGAAGTTTTTTAGCACTCTCTTGGGCTTTTTGAAGCATCTGCTCCAAATTTTTCATATCCATGCCCTCAAACATAATCTTTTACTCCGTCAATATCATTTTTCTCATTTAACAAAACTACATGCGGATTAAAGGTATCTGCCTCTTCCAAACTCATATTGGCATAGGCTATGATAATGATACGATCTCCGATTTCAGCCTTTCTAGCAGCCGCTCCATTTAGACAGATATCCTTTTTGCCTCTCTCTCCCTCTATCACATAGGTTGAGAATCTCTCGCCGTTATTGACATTTACTATATCTACCTTCTGTCCTACTCTAAGCTTGGCAGCATCCATCAACTCTCTGTCGATTGTGATTGATCCTACATAGTTTAGGTTTGCATCCGTAACAGTAGCACGGTGCAATTTTGAGTAGAGCATCTGTATTGTCATACTACCTTCCTGAAAGCTTCATAGCTTCTAATGGCGAAAGTGGAGCATCCCAAAACTCTTCATCTATAAGATACTCCTCAACCGGTTTCTCACCAATGATATGCTCATCAATGATCCTGTCAATCTTCTCTTTTGTAAGCTCCACATACATATAGTGACCAGGCTCTACCAACATAACTGGACCTTGCTGACATCTGTTTAGACATCCTGTTCTTACAGGCTGAACTGTAGCAATCAAACCTTTCTCCATCAACTTCATTCCAAGATGTTGAAAGAGATCTCTTGTATCCTCTCTAACACAACTTGGCTTTGGCATCCCAGGAGGTGCACTCTGCTCACACTTAAATATATAAAACGACGGTTGTGGTATCCCCATACTTTCTCCCCTTATAAAAATTTTCACTAATAGTATATCATAAAATATAGATTTTTTTAGATTTAACCCTCTTTTTTATTCAAAATTTCTCTGATAACTACCCTATCATCAAAGGCAATTTTTTCACCCTTAATCTCTTGAAACTCCTCATCACCTTTTCCAAGAACCATCAACACTTCACCATCATTTAGCTCTTGTATTGCAAGTCTGATTGCGTCCTCTCTCAAACTTGCTACTTTTACCTTCTGCTTATCTTCAATTCCTTCATAAATATCCATGATAATATCCATAGGCTCTTCATCTCTTGGATTGTCACTTGTTAGATAAATCTTTTTTGCAAATCTGTTAGCAACTCTGCCCATCATCACTCTTTTGCTTTTGTCTCTGTTTCCACCTGCACCAAATACAACTACAAGCTCTTTATCTTTCATACTATCTAAAACTTGTTGCATACCATCAGGAGTATGGGCAAAATCAACAATTATCAATGGACTGGTACCAACTACCTCCATCCTTCCGCTAACTCCGGCAAAATTCTCCACCACTTCACAAATCTCATCAATCTTTTTATCTGTTAATAGCTTCACAGAAGATATTGCTGCCAAAAGATTATAGACATTAAATAACCCATGCATTGGAGAATAAAAGTCACTCTGCTCTCCTAAGTATCTAACTATCGCACTGATTCCTTCATTTAGTGTAAAGGCGGTGATATTAAACGATGCGGGAGCATCAAGTGCATAAGTGTAACAGTTTTTTGGATTAAACTCTATCTTGGTACTATCTTTGTTGATAAGCTTTAGTGACTCATCTGCAAAAAATTGTGATTTTACCCTTTTGTATTCATCAAAGCTTTTGTGATAATCCAAATGATCTTGGGTTAAATTGGTAAAAACCTTTAATGCAAATTTTAGTGACTCAACTCTACCTTGATCAAGAGCATGAGAGCTGACTTCCATCACAAAGTATTGACAACCTTGCTCTTTGGCTTTGTAAATATTATCAATTGTCTCAAGCAGTGGCGGTGTTGTCAAACCTTTCTCTTTAACTCTCTCTTCATTGATAAAAAAGCCTCTGGTCCCTTGCAGTGCTGTTTTAAACCCAAGATCAAGCATAAAGGAGTAGATAGCAGCTGCCGTTGTTGTTTTGCCGTTGGTACCAGTTATACCGATGATCTTAACACTATCTATCCCTAATTGGTACTGCAAAACTTGAGGTGTCAGTATATATGCACCTTTTGATTTGGCATCATTTAAAAACTTTTCATTCTGTTTTGAGACTAAAAAAGCTGTATCTTCATCACATTCGTTTGAATTGTCACTAATATATTTGTAGCTACTGTTTTCTATTTTGATCTTCAAAAAGTTATACCTCTAACTGTCCCAAAGTTTTTTGAAAAAAATCTTCATGAGGATATAGAGCTATTGCATTTTCCAAATAGTTTAGTGCAGTATTTGTGTAACCATTTTCCAAAAGTCTAGAGATAAACTCAATGAAATCCTCTTTTGAATCAATAACTATTTTAGCGCTAAACATCAAATCCTCAAAAGCTCTTTTAAACTCCCCCCTTGATTCAACAAAAGTTAAAAAATCTCTATACTCTACATAATCTTTTAGTTCATCACTATAGAGCTTCTTCAATTCATCTGCTTCGTCAAACAGTTGTTCATCACCCTCTTGTAAAATATCTTCTAACAATATTCCAATATCACCAATATTTTTATCTTTTGCACTCTCATACATTTCAAATAAATTTTTAGCCTCATACTCATTTGTCTCTGCCATATCACAAAGCATGACTCCAAGCTTTGCTTCTAAATCAAAAGGTTCCTCCATAAGAACTGCCTGAAATTTTTTAATGGCATCTTTATATTTTCTGTTTTTAAAAAATTCTTTTGCTTCAATTTTGAGTTTTTTCAAATCTAACCTTGTTTAGCGATCTCTTCTATCATATCTTCCATACCAGGAGCGATATTGATAACTTCAATTTCTGGATGTATATCCATTCTAAGTTGCCTCTCAATTCCATATTTGAGAGTTTGATTACTTGCACTGCACCCCACACAAGCACCCTCAAGCTGAACAAATACTTTGCCATTTTTAATATCAAGAAGCTGCATACCACCACCATCAAGTGCAAGCATAGGCTTCACTTTTTCAAGAGATTTTTCAACTACAGGTCTTAACTCTTCGTCACTAAAAGGGATCATAATTTCTCCTATAATTTAATGCTCTATTCTAACACAAAGATTACTAATAAAATGAATAATTGGGAGAAAAAATATAAAAAAGTAGAAAACGGATCGTATAAACGACCCGTGTAAATTAAACTAACTCTATAAATGCCATAGCAGCGGCATCACCTCTTCTGTTTCTGGTTCTGATAATTCTTGTATATCCACCATTTCTGTCTTTATACTCAGGTGCTATCTCTTCAACTAGCTTTTTTGTTGACTCTTTATCTTGTAAGCTTGCAAAAACAGCACGGTGTGCATTAAAATCTCCGGCACTTGCTTTTGTAATAAGCTTTTCAATATAGCTTCTTAACTCTTTTGCTTTTGGAAGTGTCGTCTCAATTCTGCCATTTTCTATCAATGCAATTGATAGATTTTTTAGCAGTGCTTTTCTATGAGATGAAGTTCTTCCAAGTTTTCTATAACCATGCTTATGTCTCATCTTTATCCCTCACTATTTTCTGTTTTTAACTCTTGAATCTTGGAAACCAAAGCTTTGTGGAAATCATCATCAAACTTATATCCTACAGGAAATCCTAAAGCTTCTAGTTTACCAGTAATCTCTTCAAATGACTTTTTACCTAGATTTTTGAGTCCCTTTAACTCTAACTCACTCATCATGCTTAGCTCTGCAATATACTTAATATTTGCACGATCCAAACAGTTGAAACTTCTTGCACTCAAATTCATTACATTTACATCTTGTAACAGCTTCTTCATATCAGCTGAGTTTTCAAAATCATCTTCAATTGTTGTAACATCAATATCGATCGCTTTTGAAAATACTGCAATTTGAGAATTTAAAGCTTCAATTGACTCTTTAAAAGCTTGAACAGGTGCAATCTGACCATCAGTCTCAATATCAAATATGATTTTCTCAAATGTAGGATCATCTTCAACCAAAACATTTTCAATCTTATAAAGAGCTTTTCTTACAGGCGTGAAGAATGCATCTACAGCAATATAATCTTCTGGAGTGCTCTCTCTAAACTCTTCACTAGGCACATAACCTATACCCTTTTCTATAATCAATGAAAAATTTAACTCTGCATCTTCATTGATAGTAGCAAGATAATTTTCAGGTGTGACCACTTCTACTAAATCATTATTTAAATCCTCACCTTTTACCTCTTTGTATCCTTTAAAAGAGTAAGAGACTTCAACTTTATTGGATTCATCTTTAATTTTAAATCTAATATTTTTAAGATTCAATATAAATAGTGCCACATCTTCAAGCATACCTCTAATACTGTCAAATTCATGAGTTACACCATCAATTTTAACAGCAGTTACTGAGTAACCTGCAGAACATCCATATAGAAGTCTTCTTAGAGGATGAGCCACTGTTATGGCAAAACCAGATTGAAAAGGATAAACTATAATATTTACTCTGTTATCACTTACTTGCTCAATCTCAATTTCAGATGGGATATACAATGATGTACTAATTTTTTTCATATTTGTCCCTTATTTTTATTTTGAGTATAGCTCTACTATCAATCTCTCTTCGACTGGTATAACAACCTCTTCTCTCTCAGGGATTCTTGTATAAATACCATAACCCTTTTCAATCTCTACATCAACCCACTCAACAATACCAGTTTGAGAAGTTAACTCACCTGCTCTAACGATTTGTGGATTTTTCTTAGATTTTTCTCTGATCTCTATCTTTTGTCCTGGTTTTACTCTGTATGAAGGGATATTTACCTTTTTACCATCAACCAAAATATGTCCATGAGTTACTAGCTGTCTTGCAAATGCTCTAGTTGTTGCAAAACCCATTCTGTAAACTACATTGTCCAATCTTCTCTCAAGAAGCTTAATCAAGTTTTCACCAGTATTTCCTTCCATCTTGTTAGCATCAGAAAACAATCTTCTAAACTGCTTCTCACTAACACCATACATAAACTTTGCTTTTTGCTTCTCTCTTAGTTGAAGACCATACTCACTGATCTTTGATCTTCTTTGACCATGTTGACCTGGTGGATAAGGTCTTTTCTCTAATGCACTTTTACCTGCTAATCTTCTCTCACCCTTAAGTGCCAAACTAGCACCAAGTCTTCTTTCAATCTTCTCTACTGGACCTCTATATCTTGCCATTGCCTACCCCTACACTCTTCTTCGTTTTGGTGGTCTGCAACCATTATGTGGAAGTGGAGTTACATCTTTTAAAAATAGAACTCTTATTCCTTCAGTCGCACCTACGCTCTTAACAGCAGTTTCTCTACCGCCTCCTGGACCTTGAACTCTGATCCCTACCTCTTTGATACCATGTTCCATTGCTTTATTCATCGCATCTTCGACTGCCTGTTGAGCAGCATAAGGAGTCGATTTTTTACTACCTTTAAATCCAAGACTTCCTGCACTGCTCCATGCAATTGCATTTCCCATCTCATCAGTTACGGTAATCATAGTATTATTAAATGTAGCTGCTATATGAACTACACCTTTTGCTATATTTTTCTTAACAACCTTTTTTCTGGTTACTTTTCTTTTTGCCATCTATAACACCTCTTCTTATGCCGCACCGACAGTTTTTCTTCTGCCTTTTCGCGTTCTTGCATTTGTTTTTGTTTTTTGACCACGAACAGGAAGCCCTCTTCTGTGTCTTAATCCTCTGTAAATTCCTAAATCTTTAAGTGCCTTGATATCCATTGCAACTTTTTTTCTAAGATCACCCTCTACTTCGTAGTTGGCTTGAATCTCTTTACGAATATTTGCCACTTCATCTTCACTAAGTTCATGAACTCTCTTGTCATAAGATATTCCAACTGCATCAAGAATTTTTCTTGAACTTGTCAATCCTATACCGTAGATGTATGTCAAACCATACTCAACTCTCTTCTTTTTAGGTAAATCAACACCAGCAATCCTAGCCATATTTATCCTTGTCTCTGTTTATGTTTTGGATTTATGCAGATCACTCTGACCGCACCTCTTCTTTTGATAATCTTGCAATTATCACACATCTTTTTTACTGAAGGTCTTACTTTCATATCAAATCCTTGTAAGAATAGTGTTAGATCTCAATTTAGATCACCTCAAACAACAATACCGAAAAATTCTATTTCCACATCAAACAGCGAACGAAATGGTCTATCGATTTTAAGATAAACCAACAGTTTAAAAAAGTGTGGTACCTTTTTAAACCATTCTTCAAACAGTCCCGTCATTCGTGCAATAGAGGCACGGATTTTATCTAAATAAAGGTTAAAATTTACTTATACCTAAAAGTTATTCGTCCTTTATCAAGACTATAAGGGGTTAATTCAACCTTGACTTTATCGCCAAGCATTATCTTTATGTAGTGCATTCTCATTTTTCCTGCTATGTGACAAAGAACTTTATGTCCGTTGTCAAGCTCTACCATAAAGGTAGCATTTGGTAATGCTTCTACTACAGTACCATCAATTTCTATTACATCATCTTTAGCCATTATTTCTCCTTAGTCATACTTTTGATAATATCTCAGCTTTACCACCAATTACAGCAACTGTATGCTCATAGTGGCTACCTCTTAATCCATCTTCTGAAACAACTGACCACTTATCTTCAAGTATTTTTGCAGTTGGTAGCTTTTGACAGATCATAGGCTCTAAACAAAATACCATACCTTCTTTAATCTTTGGACCTTGTTTTGGGTTTGGAACTTCAAGATAGTTTGGAATTTCTGGTTCTTCATGTGGTTTACGACCTATCCCATGCCCACAAAATCCATGAAGTGGAACATAACCTCTCTCTTGGATAAATTTCTCTATTTCGTAGCTTAACTCTTTAAAACGAAGTCCTGGTTTGATAATATCAATCGCAAACATAAGCGTATCATGTGAACATGCAATCAACTCTTCATCTTCTTTACTGATGTTTCCTATTGGCATAGTAATAGCAGCATCTCCATACCATCCATCTTTTTCTACACCGATATCAAGTCCTAAGATATCACCATCTTTAAGCTTTGTTTCATTTGGAATTCCATGAATTATCACTTCATTAAGAGAGGTACAGACTCCTGCAGGAAATCCATACAATCCTTTAAATGCAGCTCTTGCACCATCAAGAGAGTCTATGAACTCTTCACCCATTTTATTAACTTCTGCAAGTGTCATACCTTCTCTTACATATGATCTTAGATGATGCAATGTTCTTGCTACATATTGATTTGAAACCCTCAGTTTATCAATCTCTGAGGGCTTTTTTATAGATATTGCCATATGAATCTATATTCCTGTTACACCAAGTGTGTCATACTTATTCATATAGATTTGTGCTTCAATTTTTCTCATAGTATCAAGTGCAACTTGAACAACAATCAAAACAGCAACACCACCAAAGTAAAATGGAATACCTATGGCTTTTATAAGAACAAAAGGCAATGTCGCTATCAATCCAAGATATATTGCTCCACTAAATGTCAAACGACTTGCTACTTGATTGATAAACTCTTCAGTAGCTTTACCAGGTCTAACTCCTGGGATAAAACCACCCTGTTTTTTAAGGTTTTCAGCAATATCCTTTGCATTAAACACGATTGATGCATAAAAGAATGCAAAAAAGACAACACCAAGAAACATCAATATCTCAAATAGATACCCACCAGGAGTCAAAGCATCTGATATTGCCAAAAGAATAGGATTGGTACTACTTCTTAGTAAAGTTGCTGGCATCATCAATATCGCAGAAGCAAAGATAGGAGGAATAACACCTGCTAAATTCACCTTGATAGGGATATAGTTCATCACTCTTTTGTTTTGATTATCCATCAAAGTCTTTCTTGAATAAGATATTGGTACTCTTCTTTCACCCAATTCTACATATATGATAGCACCAACTGTTGCTAAAATAATCAATACCATACCTATTAATGACAAGAAGTTTAGATCACCTGTATTTACCAAGTTTACAGTTCCAGCAATTGCAGTAGGAATACCTGAAACAATACCAGCAAAGATGATTAAAGATATACCGTTTCCTATACCTCTTTGAGTGATTTGCTCACCTATCCACATCAAAAGCATGGTACCAGTCAGCATAGAAACAGCAGCGATTGGCACGAATGTCCCCATGTCAATCATAATGGCACTCTCACCACCGCTACCCAT
>QNZU01000071.1 GCA_003978405.1 Sulfurospirillum sp. | reverse complement strand
CCTCTACAAAATCGATTACTCTTTTAATCTCCTTTGGCTCAAGGATATCGCTAACTGGTCTAAGACCACAACCATCATGACTGGCTATAAAGTTAAAAAAGCAGACATTGTCACTTGGAAGAGTCAAGCTATCCACCCAAGATTTTAGTTTTGAAGTATCAGAGCTTAAAAGAGTGTGAGCTGCAAGTGGCGGGAGAGCAAAGTTATAGACCATCTGTGCCTCATCATCACCACTTCCAAAGTAGGATATATTCTCTTTGTGCGGAACATTAGTCTCAGTTATCATAACAACTTCTGGTGCAATTTTATGTATCACATCTCTCATAAGCTGTATCGCTTCGTGAGTTTGAGAAAGATGTATGCAGTTACTTCCTATCTCTTTCCACAAAAAAGCTATTGCATCAAGTCTAATCAATTTGGCTCCCTTTTGCACATAAAACAAAAGCACATCAAGGATTGCCACCATCACCTTATAGTTTGCATAGTTTAGATCAACTTGATCTTTTGAAAATGTGGTCCAAATATATCTGCTTTTTTCATCCTTATCTTTATACTCATGAATTAGTGGCAATGCCCTTGGTCTGACAACCTTTGAGAGATCAACTTTAGGATCAAGCTCTATAAAAAAATCTTTGAAATTTGGATCATTTTGCAAATATGCCTTAAACCAATATGAATACTGAGATATATGGTTTATTACCCCATCAAACATCAATCTAAAATTTTTTGAGAGTATTTCTATATCATCCCACGAGCCCATTCTTGGAGATACATCCTTATAATCAATCACAGAAAAACCATCATCAGAGGAGTATGGATAAAATGGAAGGATATGGACTGTATTTATTATCTCTTTTAGATATCTTTGCAAGAATCGATCTAGGGTTTGAAGAGGTGGCTCATCAGCAGTGACGACCTGATCTCCGTAAGTAATCAAGATCACATCCTTTTGACTCATTTTGTAGGGCTTTGAGTCGATTTTGCTCTTATATTTTTCTATAAGTTCACTAATCTCTTTCTCAGCCTTTAAAGCTTCATCTTTACTATATAGACAAAGCAACCTCTCAAAAATAGTCTTTTGTTTGTAACTTAAATCACAACTCATCTGTTATCCAACCTTACCGCCTTGTTGTAGTAGTATGTGAAACTTGGCAAAACACTTCTGACATTTGTCCAAGCAGCAAGTGAAGGGACACCCATAGGATCTTTGTTAAACTCTTCATTTGCCTCTCTTAGAGCATCAACAAAACCTCTGATCGCCTCTATCTCACTCTTTCTTGAGTATTTTAAACCATTTACCTCTGAGACGGCTGAATACTGCTCAATAGCTCTTCTTGACTCCTCATAGTAAGTGGTCAAAAGTGCATTAAATTTGGCACTTCCAAAACTAACTCCAGACTGCGACATGATCCTAAAGATAGTTTCTGCTATCTCTTTTGCCATCTTTGATACACCACTGTTGCTGTTTTCTCCCATCTCTTGATGTTTATGCTCATAACTCTCCATAATCTCACTCTGGCAAATCCTCTTTTTTGAGGTGTTGTTGTAGATTTCTGAAAGTGTAGAGACTTCTAGTCCCCAAGTTGGAGAGATTCTAATACCACGAGCAAGTGATCTGATAAAGGCAAACTCACCTGAGAGTGCATACCTAAAAGATGACATATAATCAAGATATCTACTCTTACCAAAAACCCTCTCTATAGATTTTAGAAGTGGTGTATAAAAGAGCCTTGTAGCTCTTCCATGAAGTTTATCGGTAACTCTTGAGTAGTAACCTTTATTAAACTCAAAGTCAAATGCAGGGTGGACTATCGGATAAAACAGTCGTGCTGGTATCTCTCTTGTGTAGTTTACAATATCACAATCATGAAGTGCTATCGCATAAGCATTCGAATCAGATAACACATAGCCAATCATCATCCAAACATTCAACCCTTTTCCCTTCACATCTGTGCTTTGAAAACCAGCTTCATCAAGCTCTTTTTTAAGCTCCATAACTCTTGGACCATCATTCCAAATCACATCAACAGGAGTCGGCAAAACTGACATGATCTGCTTCACCTCTTCAAACTGCTCTTTGTTTGCCCCATCAAGTCCCAAAACTATCTTATAAAGATATTTAATATGTTTTAATTCCTCTATAATATTGTGCATAGCAGGTGTTTCAAACTCACTATAAAGTGCCGGTAAAATTAAAACCATATTTCTTCTTTTTGAGAGTTTATCAAGTTCACTCTCCATATCTTCAAGCGATCTATTCCCTAATCTTGGTATAGTTGTAATCACTCCATTTTGAAAAAAATCTGACATATTTACTCCTTTAAAGCTATCATTATGTCCATCACATTGGTTCCGCTATCACCTGTTTTTACCAAAGAGTTATGTTTTAAAAGATAGTGATATGAGTCGTTGTTTTTTAGATATTCATCTATGCTCTCATCAAGATCATCAATCCCCACAACCCCACCGGCTGCATCACTGTTTCCATCTATTCCGTCACTTCCGGCAGACAAAAAATAAAAATTCAAATCTTCTCTCATCTGCTTCAAAACCCAAAGACAAAGCTCCTGATTTCTTCCACCTTTACCTACACCTGCTACTTTAACTGTGCTCTCTCCTCCAAAAAGAAGCAGATCATATTCCAAGTCACTCACACTCTTTGTTATCTTCTTTGCTACATCTTTAACATCACCATTTAGTGAGTTTGTAACAATTTTTGAGTTGATATTCAACTCTTTGGCATATCTGTCTATCATCTGCAAAGCATGAGAATTTGAAGCCATGATGATGTGAGGAAAACTTCTCTTTGGATTTTTGGGATTATCTTTTAAAAGAGCCTCCTTTATGCCATCAGTAACCCTATCCCAAAGATGAAACTCCTTTAAAATCTTGATGGCTGAAATATCATTTGGCTTGGCAAAAAGAGGAGCCGAACCGATTGTATCAAGATCATCTCCTATCACATCACTCAAAACCAAGACTACTCCGTCACATTTGGCATACTCAAGTAATCCGCCACCTTTAATTTTGGAGAGTGATTTTCTAATAACATTCATCTTTGAGATATCCATACCAGATTCTAAAAGCATCTTTCCAAGCTCACTAAGCTCATCCAAACTAACTCCATCAACCGGTTTTTCAATCAAAGCAGATGTTCCACCAGAGAGCAGATAGATAGACAAATCTCTCTCACTCATCATAGTAAACTCATCTATAATATCTTCGGCTGCTTTGATACTCTTTTGGCTAATGATTGGGTGTGAGCTTTGAATGATTTTGATACCCTCAACACTCTTTTGATAATTTGAAACTACAAGATACTTTTTAACTCTATCTTTTAATATCTCTTTTAATTCCAAAGCCATATCTATAGAGGCTTTTCCGCTTCCTATCACATAGATATTTTCATACTCTTCAAGGTTGTAATTTAAATTGGCTATTTTTAAAATATTATCTTCCAAAGAGATATTTAAAGGTATAAAATTTTTGGGCATTACAGCCTCAACACCGACTCTGTAAAGCTCTTTAAGTAGTTGTTTTTTATCCAATGATCTCTCCCAAAGCCTTAGCCCACCCCTTTGCACCGGTATATGGAGCTTTTATCATATTTGGCAGTTTAGCATCTATAAAGCTATCTTTTTTATATGGTACCAATATAGGAATATCTACAACTTTTAACATATCAAGATCATTATAGTTATCACCAAGTGCGATAGATTTTTTACCTTTTCCTATCTTATTTAAGACTCTTAAGACTGCCCTGCCCTTATCCTGATCTTGAGATACAAGATGATAAAACCTGCCTCCCTTTAGTATCTTAAATCCACTCTTTTTTGCCAATAGTCTAAACTCTTCAAGCTCACTCTCATCTTCAATCAAAAAGGGTTGAGAAAACTCTCTATCTTTTGCTAGGGTTGCATTTTCCTTATCAAATCCGGTCTGCTTCATAATCTCTTCTACACTCATATCATAAAATGCTCTGATGTGGTACCTATCTTTATGAGGCTCCAAAAATTCTCTAATCAAACCAACCCTAACTCCCAAAATATCAACATCTCCCATTCCATAGACAGCCGCACCGTTTTCTACTATAAAAGGCATATCTATATCCATTTTGTTTTGTAGTATTTCACACTCTTTTTTTGTTTTGGAAGTTGTAAATATAAGTGGAATATTTCTAGCTTTGATCTTTTCTATCAGTGGCAAAGCATCACTAAAAGAGTAGTCATCGTGATTTAAAAGTGTTCCGTCAAGATCAGTAAAGATGATAAAATTCATCTATTTACTAAATCTCTCTTGTAAGATCTTCTTACCAAGCTCAACTCCCGGCTGATCATAGGTATTTAGATTCAAAAAATATCCTGTCAGTGAAGTTAAGAGTTCAAAATAGAGTATCAAATATCCAACACTCTTTTCTGTAAGACGGTCAATAACTATCCTATCAAGCCCAATATCTTGATCCAAAATACTCTGCATCGTAGCATCACACTGTGCATTGATCAATTCATTGAAGGTGTGATTATTGATAAAATCAGTTTTTTCTAGATGTGGCAAAGTAATATCTGGAATCATAAGGTCATTGTCAAAATTTTTCACTTTTATCATCGTGACATTTTTATCTTTTGGCCCTTCTATGATTAGCTGTAAAAATGAGTGCTGATCGATTGAGCCTATCAATCCCACAGGAGTTAGTCCTACATGCTCTCCGTCACGATTTATCTTCCCAAGAGATTCTGCCCAAAGCTGCACAAACCACTCATTAAAAAATTTAAATGCACTTGAGTATGAAAAGAGGACATTGATTGGAGTCTTCTCTCTATTTATTGCATAGTAGTAAGCTTTTTTGATAAGCATATCCTCTTTCTTGGCAAAAAATGACTCTTTTAACTCTTTGGCTCCTGCCAAAATTTCACCAATATCATATCCTACCAATGCCAACGGCAACAATCCGACAGCACTTAAAACCGAAAATCTTCCCCCTACATTGGTCGGTAAATGAAAAACTTTCAGATTAAAATCGTTCGCAAATTGATCCAAAGGTGAATTTTTATCGGTAATGATTATAAAACTGTTTTGAAAAACCTCATCATCAAATGTAAGCCCAAATCGTTTTAACAAAAATTTAAATGATGATGTCGTCTCGATAGTTCCGCCTGATTTGCTGATCACTATAAAAACAGAGTTATCAACTCTAACCCCTTTTAGTGACTCTTCTATCTCATTTGGATCTACATTTTCAAGAAATATAAGATTTTTATTGTTTCTTCTTCTAATGGCATTTTCATCTCTTTTGGTACTATACTCCAAAAGTCTATCAATTGCCTTGGTACCAAGAGATGAACCACCAATTCCTAATATCACGACATTCTCAATTCTATCTGAAGCCAAATTTTTCTCAAGTATATATGATTCTATATTAGCCACCAACGAGATATCTTCAGGCAGCAAATAGTACCCTACTTCACCACCATCAAGCTCCTCTTTTAAAGCACTGTAAGCTTCAGCTTTATGTGATTCATCCATATCGATTTTATAATAGTCTTCAAACTCAAACACTTAACTTTCCTTAAAACTCTTTTATCACTTTTGAAAAAACTCTCTCAAGCTCTATAACTTCATCAACTCCAACTCTTTCGTTAATAGCATGAATAGTATCATTTTTTACTCCAAACTCTACCGTATCCACACCAAATTCACCGAAAAATCTGGCATCGCTTGTCCCCCCGGCAGTAGATAGCTTTGCCCTTATATCGACAATATTAAAAATAGCTTCACTTATCACCTTTACCACCTTTGAATTTCTCTCTGTCACAAAGGGTTTTGCACTCTGATTTAAAGCCAGGGTATAATCCATACCGCTAAAATAGCGATCGACAAAATTTTTGACATCTTCTGCGGTAGTCTTGGTGGAGTTTCTGACATTAAACATCATCTTCAAACTTGCAGGTGTAACATTTGTAACCTCCATACCGGCTCTGATATCAGTTACGACAAATTGGCTTGGCTCAAAATTCTCATCGCCCTCATCAAGCAATGCTCCCGCCATATGAGGAAGAACTTTTGAGACGATATGTATAGGATTTTTGGCTTTATTGGGATATGCCGCATGACCTTGAACACCCATTTTTTCAATTATTCCGTTAATAGAGCCTCTGCGACCTATCTTTATAGTATCTCCAAACCGCTCTTCACAGGTGGGTTCGGCGACAATAGCAAAATCGGGAAGAAAATTTATATCTTTTAAGTGTTCAAGCATTTTAACGGTACCATATCTTGCATCTCCCTCCTCATCTGAGGTGAGCAAAACAGAAAGAGTGCCGTTAA
The DNA here is from genome assembly GCA_003978405.1 of Sulfurospirillum sp. GTDB lineage: Bacteria > Campylobacterota > Campylobacteria > Campylobacterales > QNZT01 > QNZU01. The sequence goes on along the minus strand of QNZU01000071.1, from coordinate 29,920 downwards.
AATTTTTGGCATCATGAACCGATTTTAAAAATGCACTCAATCCACTCTTCATATCCTGAGCACCCCTTGCATAGATAAAGCCATCTTTTAAGGTTGGAGCAAAAGGGTCACTGCTCCATCCATCTCCAGGAGGTACCACATCTATGTGTCCGGCAAAACAGAGATGCTCTCCATCACCAAATTTTTTATAAAAAAAGCGATTTTTTACACCCTCAATATCAAGTTTTATCACCTCAAAACCGCTTAGATACTCCTCAATAAACTCAAAAGCTCCCCCATCATCGGGAGTAATTGATCTAAAAGATAAAATCTTTTTAAAAAGTTCCAAAATATCCATTAGTGGTGAGGATCCTCATAAAATATATATGAAGTCGAATAATCAGAAAACTCAAAATAGACCCTCTTCTCACCCTTGTCTTCTTTGCCATTGAAGTTCTCATCCAAAACTCCGTATCCAAACCGATATGGACGACTCTCATCTCCTTCAGTGCTAACTGCAGTGGAAAGTTTGTCTATTTTAATAAACTTTTTTACCAGCTTCTCACCGGCATAGACTTCAAGCACACCATTGGTTCCTGTCCAGTTTTGGATAGCTCTTCCTAGTTTGTTTTGTGTCTCTTGGGTACAACCAATCACCAAAAACAGAAAAAATCCTGCAAATAGAATACTCTTTTTCACTATTGTCTCCTTTATAACTTAGTATTACAATTCTATCAAAGTTCAAGTAAAATGTTTAACACTGTTTTAACACAACTGTGATAAACTAAAATCAAAAAGGAAAATCTGATATGAGACTATTTTTGGCATTAGTTCTATCAATGAGTCTTCTTCAAGCCGATACGATACCAAAAAAAGCAAAATGTCCAGTGTGCGGAATGTGGGTGTCAAAATATCCAAAATGGGTAGCAACAATCAGATATGAAGATAATAGTTCGCTCTATTTTGACGGGGTAAAGGATATGATGAAGTTTTATCTTGAACCGACCCGTTTTAAGCACCAGATAAAAAAGATCTCATCCATAACGGTTATTGATTACTACTCCCTTAAAAGTATCGATGCAAAAAAGGCTTACTATGTGAGTGGCTCAAATGTGTATGGACCTATGGGTGTTGAGTTGATTCCCTTTTTAACAGAGGATGATGCCAAAGCTTTTAAAGATGATCATGAGGGCAAAAGAGTGATAAGATTTTCACAAATCACAAAAGATATGCTTTATTAAAAAGGATAAAACATTACCACACTTAGCAAGATATATCTATCTATTTTTAGTGCAGTTTTTATAATATTCTTTTACCTCTTATCCTGCCAACCTCATCACAAATACCTTTTTTATCGATCTCCTGATGGAATCTTTAGCAAAATGATTTTTGAGTACCAAACAACGCCTATTGTAAAAGAGATAGATTATGAGGGGTTTGTCTATGAGTAAAATTCCATTTTTCAACTTTGTCATACTCGATCTTCACAAGCATCGTTCCAGAGATATCGGGGTATTTTTTATATCAACTGCTTTTGTTACTCTTCTTTGTTCATTCTTGTTTTTGAGCTCTTCACTTCAATATTCACTAAAAAATGCTCTTGTAAATGAGGGAGATTTTATCATCCAAAAATTTAGGGGCGGTCACAATATAGATATCGAAAAAGAGAGTCTGAAAAAGATTGAAAAGATAAGAGGAGTCTACAAGGCAAAGGGAAGAGTTTACGGAAGATACCATCTTTTAAACAGTAGCTATTTTATTACCATCTGGGGCATAGACTCTGATGAGAAGATATTGTCTGGTTTGACTCAACAAGATCAGCTTGAAAATAACACTATGCTTATCTCACCAAGTTTTCAAAAGTATATGCAAAAACACTACTTTAAAGAGTATTACCACTTTTTCTCACCTGAAGGAAAAAAGATAAAGGTAAAAACAGAAGCTCTTTTGCCAAAAAACAGTTTCATCTCTTTGAGTGATATTGTAATAACGAACTCAAATACAGCAAGAGATATAATTGGTACCAAAGAGGATTATTTTAGTGATATCACAGTTTTTGTTCCAAACAAAAGTGAATTAGATACTATAAAATACAAACTAAAGTCCCTCTTTTTTGACGCATTGGTAATTGACAAGAGAGATTTGATAAATTCTTATGAGAATTTTTTTAATTTTAAAAGCGGTATATTTTTGCTTTTGTATATGATTGTTATTTTTACCTTTATGTTGCTTTTGTATCAAAGATTTACAGTTGCAAACTCCAGTCAAAAAAGAGATGTGGCTATTTTGAAGATGGTTGGCTGGAGTGTTGGAGATATAATCAAACTAAAATTGACTCAATCTTTGATGATAGGAGTGTTGGCATTTGTTATCGGTGTGATTTTGGCATATATTTATGTCTATTATCTTAATGCCCCGTTTTTGAGTCAAATCTTTTTGGGCTTTAACGGATTGCCAAAAGAGTATATCTTTTATCCGTATATCAATAAACTTTTGCTCTTTGAAATTTTTCTTCTTTTTATTATTCCTTATCTTTTATCTCAATTGGTACCAATCTGGAAAATTGCCATAACTGATCCCACAGAGGCGGTAAAATGATAGAGTTAATCGATATAAATAAAAACTTTAACGAATTTAGTGCATTAAAAAATATCAATCTTATAATCCCAACTTCCCAGTTTGTAATCCTAAAGGGGGTAAGTGGAAGCGGGAAATCAACACTACTGTCAATCATAGCATCTTTGATGAAGCCAAGCAGCGGGGAGGTAAAAATCGACTCTGTTTCAACATCCAAACTCCCTGATCACCATGCAAGTCAATTTAGATTAAATCATATAGGATTTACTTTGCAAAATTTTGCTTTGATTGAAAATTTAAGTGCAAAAGAGAATGTCTCAATCCCTCTGATACCACTTAGACTCTCCCAAAAAGAGATTGATACAAGAGTAAATGAGGTTTTAAGATTGGCAAATATTGAACATAAGAAAGACTCAATCGTTCAAAACCTCTCAGGAGGTGAAAGACAAAGAGTTGCAATCGCAAGATCTATTGCCAACGATCCCAAAATTTTACTATTTGATGAACCGACAGCTAGTTTGGATCAGGAAAATTCACAAACAGTTATAAATATGCTTAAAGATTTCAAAAAGATGGGCAAGACCATCATCGTAGCAACTCATGATCCAATCTTTGATCATATCGATTTTGTTGACAAAAGAGTCTATATAGAAAAAGCCAAGATAGTAAAGATTACAGATGGATAGCAAATTACTCCTTCAAACACCGCTTTTGATACTTCTTTTTTCTGACTTTGTGATACTGCTTACTCTAACTTTTGCTTTTGTAAATGCCCTTTTTATTCTTAAAGATTGGGATTTTCATAACAATACAAAAAAGCAGTACCGATTGCAAATGAAAAACTATCTAATTAGCTTAATCATCACTGTCGCACTGGTATCAAAGATAGTTTTACTTCCCTATTTTGCATATACGATCGATTCACTAAGCGATATAGTACCAGGAGCCATGTGTGCTGCTGGAGTTATCAAAGAGAATGGTTATGGAGGAGTATTGGAGATTTTCAGGATTGTTTTTATAGTTTTTGGAATGTTTTGGCTCTTTATCAACAACGAGGATCAAAAGGCTTATGACTATCCTTTCATAAAAAGAAAATATCTTCTTTTTATCTTCATCTATGCTATTGCGGTTTTTAGCTTTTATCTTCAAATTGCCTACTTTTTCCATATCGATTTAAACAGAAGTGTCAGTTGCTGTTCGGTAATCTTCGGTCTAAGCGGAGATAATGCTCTGCCGTTTGGTTTGGATAATACAAAACTTTTGATAATTTTGTTTCTACTGGCTACTCTAACGATCTATTTTGCATATTTTAAAAACAGTTTTGCACTCTCATTTGGTACCATACTCTTTTCAATCTGTGCATATTATGCCGTTCTTTACTTTTTTGGTATCTATATATATGAGGTACCGACACATATCTGCCCATTTTGTATGCTCCAATCTCAATACTACTACATAGGATATCTCATCTGGGGAGTGCTTTTGGCACTTTTGATTTTGGGAAATGCAAATGCTTTTTTAAAACTCTTTATAGGCAAAACCCAAAATTCATACTTTGTCTATTTTATATATCTGATTATTATTTTTTTAACTATTTTAATATATTTTCCAATTAGTTACTATATTAGAAATGGTGTTTGGCTTTAGTCAATCTTGCTATAATAAGCAAAAAATTTTAGGAGTGTTGATGCATAGAGTTTATAATTTTGGAGCAGGTCCCTCAACAATAGCTTTGGAGGTCTTAGAGCAGGTTCAAGAGGAGCTTATTGACTTTAGAGGTAGCGGTATGTCGATTATGGAGGCATCACACAGATCTAAACTTTATGATGATGTCCACAATGAAGCTATATCTCTTATTAGAGAGTTGTATAAAGTTCCGCAGGATTACTCAATCTTGTTTTTGCAAGGCGGGGCTTCGATGCAGTTTGCAATGGTACCAATGAATCTCTCCAATGGAGGAGTGGCTGAATATGCAGATACAGGCAGCTGGTCAACAAAAGCTATCAAAGAGGCAAAAATTCAGGGAATTGAGCACAGAATTGTTGCAAGTTCAAAAGATAGCAGTTATGATCATATACCTGAAGTGCTTTTTAGTGATGAGGCTGATTTTTGTCATATTACTTCAAACAACACCATATACGGCACCCAATACAAAGAGTATCCAGAAACTGCTGCACCTTTGGTTGTCGATGCTTCAAGTGATATCTTCTCGTATCAGGTTGACTGGAACAGAGTTGATCTTTTGTATGCCGGAGCCCAAAAAAATGCGGGACCTTCAGGTGTGACAATTGTCATTATTAACAATGCACTTCTTGAGAGAGCAAAAAAGAACACTCCATCAATGCTAAAATACAAAACCCATGCAGATGCAAACTCACTCTACAACACACCTCCTACTTTTGGCATCTATATACTCAATTTGATACTACACTGGATCAAATCAAAAGGCGGAATAGAAGAGATTGACAAACTAAATCAGATCAAGGCTAAACTGCTTTATGATGCGATTGACAATTCTGAGGGTTTTTATGTAGCCCATGCAAAAGAGGGATCAAGAAGCCTGATGAATGTATCGTTTAATATCAAAGACAAAGATGAGATGCTTGAGGCAAAACTGATCGATGAGGCTACAAAATCTGGTATGATAGGACTCAAAGGACACAGAAGTATCGGAGGTCTTAGAGCTTCTATTTACAATGCTATGCCTATTGAAGGAGTTGAAGCTTTGGTTGAATTGATGAAAAAATTTCAAATGGAGAATAGCTGATGTTTAAAATCTTAACTCTAAATAAGATTTCACCAAAAGGTCTTGATAGATTTGATAAAGATAGATATGAGGTGGCAAGTGAGTTTAGTGATCCTGATGCTATCGTGCTTAGAAGTTTCAAACTACACGATTATAAATTTGGTCCAAACCTAAAAGCGATAGCAAGAGCCGGTGCGGGAACAAACAATATTCCGGTTCAAAAGTGCACCAAAGAGGGAATTGTCGTTTTCAATACCCCAGGAGCTAATGCAAATGCTGTTAAAGAGATCGTGATTGCTTCAATGCTTCTGGCAAGTCGAGATATCATAGGTGGGGTAAACTGGGTTAACTCTCTAAAAGGCAAAGGTGAAGATGTCCCCGCTCTTGTAGAGCAGAACAAATCAAATTTTGCAGGTAATGAGATCAAGGGCAAAACTTTGGGAGTTATAGGTCTAGGAGCTATCGGAGCACTTGTGGCAAATGATGCACTCTCTCTTGGAATGAAAGTGATAGGTTATGACCCATATATATCAGTAGATGCTGCATGGATGCTCTCTGGTGAAGTAGAAAAAGCAACAGGTCTGGAGACACTCTTAAAACAGGTCGATTACATCACAATACATGTGCCTTTGCTTGATAGTACCAAAGAGATGATCAATGCCAAAACTCTTGCGATGATGAAAGATGGTGTTAGTATCATCAACTTTTCAAGAGGTGAATTGGTTAACAATGCAGATATCTTTGATGCGATTAAAAATAAAAAGGTCAAAAAATATATTACAGATTTTCCTCAAGATGAACTTTTAAATACCGATGGAGTTATCGCAATCCCACATCTTGGAGCCTCTACAATTGAGAGTGAAGAGAATTGTGCTGTTATGGCTGTTGATGAGATAAAAGATTTTCTTGAAAACGGAAATATCAATAACTCTGTCAATTTCCCACAATGCTCTATGCCTAAATGTGGAAACAAAAGAATATGTATCACAAATGAGAATATTCCAAATATGATAGGAAATATCACAACATTTTTGGCAAACAAGCAGATAAATATCATAGATATGCTAAACAAAAGCAGAGATGAGATTGCCTATAACCTCATTGATATAGAGGGTGATATTTCAAATGATACACTAGTTGAGCTGATCAAAATAGAGGGTATCATCAGTGTAAGACTTTTGGACTAAGATGTTAAAAAAACTGATTCCTATATTTATCTTTATAGCAATTGTGGCACTGATCTTTGTCTCACTCTCTAAAAAGGAGCAGATGGTCAGTGTCTATAAGGGAAATTTGGAGCAAAAACCTCTCGATCTAAATCTGCATCATCTTCAAGATCCGCAATGCAAAATGATCATAGATGATATTTCACACTCTGCTCAAGTTGCTTCAAAAAGTGGTAAAACATGGGTATTTGATGATGTAGGGTGTATGATCTTGTGGCTAAAAGATAAAAAACTCGATCATGCAAAGATGTGGGTATGGGCAAAAGATAAAAATAGTTGGATCGACGCGACCAAGGCTTGGTACAGCATCAATGAAGCAACCCCTATGAGACACGGATTTGGAGCTTATGGGATGAAAAAAGATGGATATATAAATTTTAACCAGATGAAAAACAGAGTTCTAAGAGGTGAAGATTTGACAAATCCAATCATTAGGAAAAAGGTACTTGGAATTTAAAAAATGGATGCAATCAATCTACTAACCATCATAACAATAGCTTTTCTAGGATCATTTAGTCACTGTGTTGGTATGTGTGGAGGAATAGTAGTGGCATACTCAAGTACCAAGATTGATGATAAAGTATCAAAACTTAATCAAATTCTATCCCATCTTTTTTACTCATTTGGAAGAGTTTTGACCTACACAATACTTGGAGCGATATTTGGATATATTGGAGGTGTAGCTACATTTAACAACTACACAAACGGAACACTTTTGGTAATTGCCGGGGTTTTGATGATCTTAACCGGACTATCACTGCTTGGCAAGGTAAAGTTTTTGACTTTGATTGAGCACACTTTTTCAAAAAGCAAGTGGTACCAAGATAGTTTTCGAACATTTTTAAGATCAAAATCTCTTGGTTCATTTTTCATGCTTGGGATGCTAAACGGTCTTTTGCCTTGCGGATTTGTCTATTTCTTTGCAATCACAGCAGCAAGCACGGCAAGTCCGTTTTGGGGAGCTTTAGTAATGCTTCTCTTTGGTCTTAGTACCATTCCTGCAATGTTTGGTATGGGCTTTTTTGTAGGATTTTTAAAGCAGAGCTCTACAAGAAATCTAATCTTAAAATTGGCATCATTGACTGTGATAGCTTACGGTATCTTTACTATCTATAACGGTTATAATTTTATTACTGATCCAAATCGCTCTCTTCTTCATTGTCATTAGAGAGTTCATCCTGGACATTGATCCTATATTTCAAGGCCTCAATCTCTCTTAAGAGTGCATCTTTTTCCTCTTTTAAGGCAGTATATTTATGATACATACTGTTTATCTCTTTTGAAATATAGTATATTTGATTGCTAAAATAGATCTTTGGTACCACTATCGATAAAATTATCACTATAAGAAGATATAAAAATAGAAGCTCTTTAAATGTTATATTTTTAACTCTGCTTTGCTCTTTATCATACTCTTCAAGCAAAATCTCTTTTTCATCTATCGGCAAATCTAAATGCTCTGAGTTTTGAACTTCTTGATCTTGGATTGTTTGCAATCTCTTCTCCTGTAGGGGTAATGGGCTTTTTTGTTAAGATCTTCCCCAAAGAGGAATCACCGCCACACTCACACTTTATCGCTTCTTTTGGACAGATACAGTTTTGGCTCCACTCTTTAAATGCACTCTTTACCTCTTTGTCCTCAAGTGAGTGAAAAGAGATTATAGCTACTACTAAATTAGATATGTTTAAATTTTTGATAGATTGAAGCAGTCTTCTTAACTCTCCTATCTCATCATTGACCTCAATTCTTAGAGCTTGAAAAAGAAGTGTAGCAGGATGAATTTTTGAACTTCTAAAATGTTTGGCTATAAGCGAACTCAACTCCTTGGCTGAATCAAAAGGTCTGTTTTGTATGATCAGTGAAGCCATCTTTTTATACTCTCTTATCTGACCATACTCTTTTAGCACTCTTTGAAGATCACTTTGAGTGTAACTGTTTATCAACTGCTTTGCATCAAAATTTATATTGGTATCCATTCTCATATCAAGTCTATTTGAATCAAATCGAAACCCTCTATCAGCTTGGTCTAATTGGAGTGAAGATACCCCAATATCTGCCAAAATTCCACCTATATCAAGCTCTTTGAGTTGGCTAATATGTGAAGAAAAGCGTCCTTTTTTGAAAATAACTCTATCTTTAAAAGGAGCTAATCTTGCTTTTGAAAACTTGAGTGCTTCATCATCTTGATCTATACAAATGAGCTTTTTATCGGGATATCTTTTTAACAGTGCCTCACTGTGCCCACCATATCCGACAGTACAATCAACAATATACTCTCCTTTGATATCCTTAAATACCTCTACAATCTCATCTAATAGAACAGGAATGTGCGGAATTTTCAATTTTTACCCCTTTTATGCAACATTATAGCACTATTTGCTATCATCTTGTATGGAAAAGTATCTTATAAATGAACTAAAGTCTGCATCAAACTCAATGTTTTTTAAAAATTTTCTTGGAATATTTCACGGCTCCATATCGGTTAAGATTGAAGATGACAAATTTATTATCAATACAAAAGATGCTGTATTTAACAATCTTAAAGATAGTGATTTTATTACACTTTATGAGAGAAAAGATTACCGATGGAATGATGCAAGTATAGATGCCGATATACATCTAAAGATCTATCAAAATATTTCTGAAGCAAAGTATGTTGCTTATACAATGCCCCCTTTCATCACCTCATACTCTTTAGATCATGATCACTTTTTGCCAAAAGATTTTTTTGGTTACAAATACATAGGAAAGCTCGATATTTACGATCCTAAGGATTTTGATACCTGGTATAAAAGAGCTTCAGATGAGATATATAAAGAGCTAAAAAAAAGTGAAAGAGATATTTTGATCATAAAAGGTTATGGACTATTCTCATATAGTAGAGATTTGACCTCTATGATTAAAAAAATTGCTATTTTAGAGAACAGTTGCAAACTGATTAAATACCAAAAATCTTAATTATAATTTTAATATCAAATCTAATCTAATAAATAAGTTATAGCTTAGTAAATATTATAGATAAATTTTGAACTTATTCAATATAATAGTCGCAATAACAAATAAAATGAAATAGGCTTAATAGAAACATGATTGATTGGATGCAAAAAAACAGAAAATTTTTAGTCCCTACGCTCTGGATCAGTGCAATTGCCTTCATAGGTTCGGGTGCTGTTGGATGGGGTGCATACAAATACGGCAATGCAGGTGGAGATAAAATTGCCAAGGTTGGAGACCGATATATCACAAACTCAGATATGCAATCAACCTTAAACAACCTGTACAGTTACTACAACTCTGTTTTTCAAGGAAAGTTTACAAAAGAGATGGCAAATCAAATGCATCTGCAAGAACAGGCTTTTGCAAAACTGATTGATGATAATATTCTTCTAAATTATGCTGATGAGCTTGGTATAACTGCACTTGATGATGAAGTGATCAAAGAGTTTACCTCAATCAAAGCTTTTTGGGTTGACGGGAAGTTTAGTAAATCAAGATTAGAGCAGATACTCAGATCAAAAGGTATAAATAAAAAGCAGTTTGAAGAAGAGGTTAAAAAGGGAATCATCCTTAGAAAATTGACAAACTTGCTAAAAATGAAAGCTACACCTCTTGAAAAAGAGGCACTTTATGCCGGTAAAAACCTGAAAAAAGATATTGTCATAAAAAAGCTCACATTAGATCCACAAAGTGTAAGCTTAAACGATGAAGAGATTCAAAAGTTTTGGCAAAACCACAAAGAGAGTTACAAATCTAAACTAAGCTACACAATTGAAGCAATAAGAGTATTGGCAAAAGATATTGATGTTGATGATAAGAGTCTTGAAGAGTTTTACCAAAAAAACAGACTCCAGTTTAAAAACAGTGATGGAAAAATCAAAAAATTTGAAGATGTAAAAGAGGATGTAAAAAAAGCTTATGCTCTAAAAAAGATCAAAAAAGCAGCATTAAAAAAATATCTGGAACTTAAAAAAGGGAAGATAAAAGCTGATGAGACCATCACAGTGGATGCTGACAATGCTCCTTTTGATCTTTCAAAAATATCCTCTTTGAAGCAGGGAGATTATATTAAAGCTGTTGCTTTAAAGGATGGTTACCTAACAGGAAAGATTGTCTCTATCAACAAACCAAAAGCTCTTCCATTTGAAAAGGCAAAAGTTTTAGCTAAAGCTGACCTTGCAAAAGAGAAAGGCATGAAAGAGTTAAGACAAAAGGCAAATACATTAGCAAAAAATGGTATTGAAGATGGAGTTGAATTAGGATTTTTAACAATTTCTCAACTCCAAAAGAGTGACAAGCTAAACCCGCAGGAATCAAATGCACTAGCTCAAGCCATATTTACAAATGAAAATGAGAGTGGAACTGCTTCAACCAAGAGCAGTGTAATAGCATATAAAATCAAAGCCCAAAAACTACTCGATAGTGACGGACTTAAAAAAGAGGATGCGGTGCTTTCAAAAAATATTGCTGACCTTAAAAGAGACTCTGTTCAAAAAGGGTTGATCAAACAGTTAAAAAACAGATATGAAATCAAACAGTTAGTACAGCTTAGTAAAAAGGAAGGGTAGTTAAATTATGATTGTCTTAAGTGTCGATATCGGTTCAACAAAAGTGTGTGCCATTATTGCTCAGCATAATGAAGATAGTGTTAAGATACTAGGAGCTGGTATATCCAAATCCCAAGGTATAAAAAAGGGTATTATTACAAATATAGAGTTAGCCTCTAGAACAATAAAACATGCTATCAATGATGCAAAAAGAGTAGCTGGTACCCACTACGACAGAGTGATAGTATCAATATCTGGAGCCTATACAAAAAGTGTTGACAGTTATGGGGTAGTAAATGTCCCTAACAAAGAGATCGGCATCAAAGAGATCAATAGAGTCTTACAGATGGCTGATCATAATGCCAATATACCAAATGAGTATGAAAAACTTCATGTTCTTCCTTATAATTTCAGAGTTGATGATCATGCAAATATTGATGATCCACTTGGCATGAACGGATCAAGACTTGAGGTGCAAGTTCATATCATAACAGTATTAAAATCTAGCCTGAACAATCTTAAAAAAGCTGTAAAATCAGCATCAGTCGAGATAGATAATATAGTCTTAAACGGCTATGCTTCAAGTATAGCTGTGCTTAATGAAGATGAGAAAGAGCTTGGAGTTGCTGTGGTAGATCTTGGTGGCGCTACTTCAAATATTGTCATACATCAGGGAAATTCAATCAGATACAATGACTTTTTAGGAGTTGGAAGCAACAATGTAACAAATGACCTATCTATGGCACTTCACACACCAATCGGTGCTGCTGAGAGAGTCAAGATAGATTATGGAAGCTTAAAAAGTGACTCTAATGATACTATAGAATTACCAAGTATTGGTGATGAAAATAGTAGCAATGATGTCTCACTTGAAATTGTCTCAAATGTCATCTATGCAAGGGTTGAAGAGACTTTGATGATCATAGCAAAATCGATTGAAGACAGTGGCTTTTCTGACCAGCTTGGTGCTGGAGTAGTACTAACTGGTGGCTTAACCAAACTTGACGGAATTAAAGAGTTGGCACAAGCTATATTTAACAATATGCCAGTAAGATTAGCACGACCAAATGAAAGTCAAATCGAGGGAATGTTTGACACTTTAAAAGGACCTGAATTTGCCACATCAATAGGTCTTGTTTTATATGGAGCAGGAAGATTTACTCCATATGAGATGGATTCTAGCAGAAACTTAAGATACAAAGATGAAGTGATCTCCCCATCTGTAAGTGGTACCAATCCTTTGGATGAAGAGAGTGAATTTATCAATAAAGGAATAATAGATGATGAATATGAGAGCGATGATATATCTCAACCTTTCGGTTTGGATGATTTAGCAGATAACGACTCCAGTGAGGGGCCATTTAAAAAACTGTGGAATAAAATTTCACAACTATTTTAGAAAAAATTAAATTTAAAAAGAGGAGAAAAAATGTCAAATAATCAGTCACAAGTCATTGGTGCAAAGATAAAAGTTATCGGAGTCGGTGGCGGTGGTGGAAACATGGTCAACCAAATGATCAGTCAGGGAGTCGGTGAGATTGAGTTGATCGTTGCAAACACTGATGCACAAGCTTTAAAAGATTCATTAGCACAAACAAAGATTCAACTTGGTGAGAGACTAACTAGAGGACTGGGAGCTGGAATGAAACCAGAGGTTGGTAAAAATGCTGCATTAGAGAGCTTTGAAAATATCAAAGAAGCACTTGAAGGTGCAGATATAGTATTTATCGCTTCAGGAATGGGTGGCGGAACAGGAACCGGAGCTACTCCGATAGTTGCTCAAGCTGCCAAAGAGGTTGGTGCTCTTACAGTTTCAGTAGTAACAAAGCCATTTGCATTTGAGGGTAGAAAAAGATCACAGTTGGCTCAAGAGGGTATAAATGATTTAAAACAAGAGAGTGACTCTATAGTAGTTATTCCAAATGACAAGCTTTTGGCTATTGTTGATAAAAACCTAGGTATCAAAGAGAGTTTCAAACTTGTTGATGATATTTTGGCTAGAGCAGTAGGTGGAATGAGTGCCGTGGTACTTTCTCATGGAGCAAATGATATCAATCTTGACTTTGCTGATGTTCAAACAGTAATGAGCCACAAAGGAATGGCAATTCTTGGAGTCGGAGAGGCTGAGGGTGACGATGCTGCAATTGAGGCAGTCAGAAATGCTATTGAGTCTCCACTGCTAGATAATATGAATATCAACGGTGCAATGGGTGTTCTTGTTCATTTTCATATTCATCCAAATTTCCCTCTTACTCAGATTCAAATGGCAATGGATAGCATTTATGACAGTGCGGATGAGGATGCTGATGTGATATTTGGTACCACTACAAATGAGAGTTTTGGTGAAAATGAAGTCAAAATCACAATTGTAGCAACTGGATTTGAGGGTAAAGAAGAGTTAAAACCGATCAATGGTACTGATCTTCCTTCAAATCAGACTACTAAAGAAGAAGCTCCGATTGTTAAAAAGAGCATTAAGATAAGTGGTGGTGGAGAATATATCTCTGATACAACAGATTTGGACTATCCGACATTTCTTAGAAGACAAATGGACTAAATCTAACTCCTCTTTTATATCGGATCAATTCTGATCCGATATTTTTAACTTCTTGAGAGTCTTATTTTTGATTTCTCTTTTTTTATCTCTTCTAGTAATGAAATAGCCTTTTTGTTATCTTTTTGAACTCCAATTCCTTTGTGATACATAAATGCCAAATGGAATTTTGCCATTAGGCTGCCTTCTCTTGCACCTTTTTCATAAAGTGTTGCGGCTCTTTGTAGATTGACATGAACTTTGATTCCATTTTCATACATAAATCCAAGAAGATAAGAAGCATCAGCATCACCACTGTTTGAGGCTTTTGATATCCAGTAAAATGCTTTATCCAAATCGGCTTTTACACCAATCCCATCAAGTAACATCTCTCCTAAAAGAGTTTGTGAATTGATATCACCACTTTTTGCAAGTGTAAAAACTCTGTTATAAACCTCTTTATCACTCTCTTTTTCTATCTTACCAAGCATACCTTCTGCATATGCACTGCTTAGAAAAACTCCTCCTATTGCCATTGCTATGATAAACTTTTTCATATAAAATCCCTTTTTATTATTTGTAAAAGGAATATCGTCAAAGGTAATATATATTTACTTTAGTCAATGATTTTGTTTATATTTTGGAGGTATTTTAATCTTTATATTACTTTTTTACTCAATATTTAAATAAATTTATATAGTGGTTTCATCTAAAGCTCTTAAGATGCTTAACACTCTTTTATGCTCCAAAACATCATGAACCCGTATAATTGATGCTCCGTTTTGAATTGCTCTTAAATGCAAAGCAAGTGTTGCACTGAGTCTATCCTCTACCTGTGTAGGCATAATATCATCAATCATACTCTTTCTACTAGCACCTATCAAAAGCTCTTTATTAAAATGTTTAAAATGCTCCAAATGCTTTATCAGTACCAAATTATCCTGCAATCTTTTTCCAAAGCCAATACCTACATCTAATATAATATCTTTGATACCAAATGCTTCAGCCTTTTTGATTCTATGAGTAAAAAATTGATCAATTTCATCAATTACATCTACATAAGAAGGATTATCTTGCATCGTTTTTGGATCGCCTTTTTTATGCATAATCACTGCACTTGCATCGTATTGGGAGATCAGTTTGCAAACCTCATCATTTTCAAGCCCGGTGATATCATTTACAATTTGAAAACCTCTTTGCAATGCATAAGAGATCACTTTTGGAGAATAACTATCAAGACTAAATCTTACCCTCTCATAAAGTCTATTTTTATAGATTAGATCGATGATATCTCTAATTCGCTCCAACTCCTCATCTTCGCTTATTTTATCGGAGCCTGGTCTTGATGATAGTGCACCTATATCTATGATATTGGCACCATCTTCTACCATATCTACAACTCTTTTTAGTGCCTCGTTTTTATCAAAGCGGCTCTTTGCATAAAAGCTATCACTGTTTATATTTAATACACCCATGATTTTAATATCTTGGAAACTTTTTGTATTTAGATGATCTTTTAATTTGAGTGAAAGATCTTTAAGTCCAAACGGCTGGGCTTTTAATTTTTGGCAAAGGTAATTTAACTCTTTTTGATTAATTATCAAAACTCCATCAACTCTCTCATCTTTACATAGTATCGTATCTTTTGGTACCGCAAATTCAGCTCCAATTGACAAAGCCTCCTGTTTTAAGATATTAGCTGCTGGTGTTCTTATCTGCTCTATGAAGAAACTCATATGCTTCATCTTTGAAGAGATGATCTTTATGCCCTCTTTTGAGACATCAATTTTTCTCAGTAACTCTTTTGTATCTGTATCATTGGAAATTCTTTTTACTCTCAACTCTCTCTACCCCTTGCATGATAGATTAAAAGCAGTAAATTTGCAAGAATTGTTTGAGATCTTGTGTTTAAATTTACCAAAGCCAGTGACTTTTCAAACATATCAAGTTCACTCTCATTAAAATTTATACTGCCGCTACTTATACTCTGTTTTAAGAGCTCTTGGACAATAGCTCTTAACTCCTCTTTTTTGGCTGATTTATATCTTTTTATGAAACTAAACATCTCATCTGTTTGCATTTTTAAAAGATCAATATCCAGATCAACTCTAAGTGGTACCACATCATCTATTTCAATACTCATTCTTGATCTGATTGTCGGCAAAAATGCATTTTTACTCTTTCCAATAAGAATAAAAACAATATTTCTAGGTGGCTCCTCCAAAAGCTTTAAAAGCGAATTTTGAGCTTCAACTCTGTAAACATTTGCTAAGACAATAATATGCTTGACTCCCTCTTCGGCGATATATGCTTCAGCAGTTACAGCCTTTGCATCATCTATCTTAAACTCATCGCAGATAAACTCTTTTGTCAATTTTGAATCGATCTCATTGACTAACTTTTCTCTCAATTTTTCAAGATTGGAAGTAATAACAATTTTGCTATTCACTATAATGATCCCAAGATATCTACTTCACCAAACAAAACAGCATCTATACTCTTATCAAATAGCTCTAAAAGCTGAATCAGTTTGGTATCACTCACACTCTCATCAATCCCCATATAGAAAGCTCCATCATCTTTTTTATCATACATCCATAACATTGAGGATTTAGACTCTTTGGCAATTTTGGCTCTTCTATCTTCACCTGAGCCAATATAGAAAAACCGATAACCGTTTGGAAACAAAATCTCTAACATATCATTTAAGAGTTCAAGATTTTGCTCATCTTCCAATGAGTCTATATGCTTAAAGAGCGATTTTAAAACAAACAGAGGTAAAAGTGGTCTGTTAAAATCTGAGGAATTTAGACTTTGGATTAGATAATCACCAAACCACTCTCTCTTTTGATCGGTGATAACAATAATAGGCTTTGCATTGATCAGATCAGACAAAGAAGAGGCTACAATACTAACCCACTCTATCCTCTTCTCTTCCATCCAATCCATACAGTGGCTTTTACGGATCTCTTCAAGTGTCCAAGAAGATAAACTTTGAATCATTTATCTAATTCATATGCCTCGTGTAAGGCCCTAACAGCCAACTCACCATACTTCTGTTCTATCGCCATAGAGATTTTTATCTCACTGGTGCTTATCATCTCTATATTGATATTCTCTTTTGCCATAGTCTCAAAGGCTTTACTTGCCACACCGCTGTGAGATTTCATACCAACTCCCACAATCGATACTTTGACAATATTGCTATCAAATTCAAGATTTTTTGCGGGATTTAGTTCAAGCATAATTTTTTTTGCACGCTCAAGCTCATCTCTTGGAACTGTAAATCCAAGATTTGTCGATCCATCCTCACCCACATTTTGGATAATCATATCTACATTGATACCCTCATCTGCAAGATTTGTAAATATACTTGCAGCAATTCCAGGCTCATCAACAACCCCTCTTAGGGTAATTCTAGCTTGGTTTTTATCGAGTGCTATTCCGCTAACTATAGGCTTTTCCATAATATTCTCTTCCTTGGTTATAAGTGTTCCGCTATTGTTGTTAAATGAACTTCTAGTTACAAGATTGACATCTAGTTTTTTTGCCAACTCTACCGATCTGTTTTGAAGCACTTTGGCTCCTAGTGAGGCAAACTCAAGCATCTCATCATAAGAGATCTTCTCTATTTTTTTGGCTTTTGGCTCAATTCTAGGATCTGTGGTATAGACTCCATCCACATCGGTATAGATCTCACAAAGATCGGCTCCCAATGCTCCGGCAATCGCCACGGCACTAAGATCACTCCCTCCTCGACCAAGAGTTGTGACATTTCCCTCCTTTGAAATACCTTGAAATCCGGCAACTATGACAATCTTGTTTTTATCTAACTCTTTTTGAATATTGTCAGTCTCAATCTTCTCTATCCTCGCACTTGTGTGAGTGCTATTTGTTACCATTCCTGCTTGTCTTCCTGTAAGTGCGATTGCACTATAACCCATCTGGTTAAGAGCGATACTTAAAAGTGCAGAAGTTACCCTCTCCCCAGAACTAAGCAATATATCCATCTCTCTTTTTGGAGGATTGGATGAGAAATGCTCCGCATAAGAGATGAGTTTATTTGTCTCCCCACTCATAGCCGAAACAACTACTACAATACTATTGCCCTCATCTTTGCTCTTTGCTACTCTTTTGGCAACATTTTCAATCCTCTCCAAATCACCAACACTAGTCCCACCATACTTTTGAACAACCAACACTATAAATATCCCTCTTTTTTAAAATATGTTAATACTTTCTTATAGATAGGCTTTTTTACATATGAAATCTGTTCTAGAGTTTGCTCATAAGAGAGAAATTTATACTCTGTAAATTCTGGTATCTTTGTATTTAGAGAAATTTGTGCCGAAGGCTTTAGCTTGACCAAAAAATATTTCTGTCTCTGTCCATCATATGGATACATTTTTTTAGAATTTTTATTTAAAAACTCATAACTGATCCACTCTGGGTATTCAGCTATGATATCAACCTCATCTGTTCCTATCTCCTCTTTTAACTCTCTAAAGAGTGCATCTTTTGGATCCTCTCCATCATCTATACCACCTTGGGGAAATTGCCAAGCATCATCCTTGATATCAATTCTATTTGCAACTAAAATTTCAGTTGCTAAGGGATATTTTGAAGAGAGAATAACAGCAGCAACATTTGGTCTGTAACGAAGCTTTTTTTTCATTTACTCTCCTCTTATTTTTGTGATATACTATCCAAAAAAAGATTTGAAAATGCTACTTTATATCCATATCCCTTTTTGCGATAGCTTGTGCCACTACTGTGCATTTAACTCCTACACCCATCTGCACCACTTGCAAGATAGGTATATGGAGGCAATAGTAAAGCAGTTTGACAAAGAGATAGAGAGATTTGAGCTTGAAAGAAAAAGTATCGAGTCTATCTTTATCGGAGGAGGAACTCCATCAACTATAGCACCAAAACTTTATAAACCTCTTTTTGAAAAAATATCCCCATACATTAAAAAAGATATAGAGATCACAACTGAAGCCAATCCAAACTCAGCTACTAAAAAATGGCTAGAAGGGATGAGAGAGCTTGGAGTAAACAGAGTCAGTTTTGGAGTGCAAAGCTTTGATGAAAAAAAATTAGAGTTTTTAAACAGATCTCACTCAAAAGAGATGGCAATCAAAGCAGTGGAAGATGCTAAAAGTGTTGGCTTTAGTCATATATCCATCGATCTAATCTATGCAACTGCACTCGATACAAAAGAGTTGTTAAAAAATGATCTTGATACTGCCTTTTTGCTTCCTATAGATCATCTAAGTGCCTATGCTCTCACACTTGAGGAGGGAACGAAATTTTTCACAATGCCAAATGTGAAAAAGGATGATGAAGAGTTTGCAAACTGGATAAAAGATGAGATCATCAAAAGAGGTTTCAATCAATATGAAGTGAGTAATTTCGGAGAATATGAATCATATCACAACAAGGGATACTGGAGATATCTGCCCTATATTGGGATTGGAGCAGGAGCTGTAGGATTTTTAAAAAATAGAAGGTTTTATCCCTCCAAAGATATAGAAGATTATATAGATGATCCTTTTTATAGGGATATTGAAAAGCTTTGCTTTGAGGATATAAAAAGAGAGAAGATTCTTTTGGGACTTAGATCTACTATCGGTTTTAAATCAAGCATATTGAATGAAAAAGAGAGAGAAAAAGCAGAGTTTTTAGTGAAAGAGAGAAAACTAAAAAAAGATAATGAAAGATACTACTCAAATGATCTGTTTTTAGCTGATGAGATAACTCTTTATATAATTTTGTGATACAATAGAGCATTGAACCCTACTACAAAAATCATTTTACAAGATGGTTTACAAGAGGGTTTCACACCAATATCAACTAAGGAATAGCAGTGTTTGGAATGAGTTTGGGCGAAATATTAGTGATCGCTATCATTGCAATACTATTTATTGGTCCCGATAAATTACCGGAGGCCATGGTAAAGGTTGCAAAATTTTTTAGAGGCATCAAAAAGAGTATCCACGAAACAAAAGAGACGATTGAGAAAGAGATTCACCTAAGTGAACTCAAAGAGGAGGCTCTTTCATATAAAAAAGATTTAGAAGATGTTGTCCATGAATATAAAGTAGAGATTGATGATGATCTAAATATAGCTGATGATCTTAGGAGTGAAGTTACTGATATCAAAAACTCTATCAATGATATATCATTTGATAAGTTAGAAGAGGATGAGTTAGCTCAGATAGAAAAACCAAAAAAGAAAAAGAAAAAACAGAAGAAAAAGAAAAAAGCCAAGAAAGGAGATGAGGATGTTTGAAGAGATGAAACCTCATCTGAGTGAACTTAGAAAAAGACTTGCTATTAGTGTGGCTGCAGTGATAGTGCTCTTTTTTGTGATGTTTGCTTTTTGGCAGCCGATACTTGATTGGATGGTTATGCCTCTAAAAGAGGTTTTACCAGAGGGTAGTAAAGTGATATTTACAAAGATTCAAGAGCCTTTTTTTACAGCACTAAAAGTGGCTTTTTTTACCGGCTTTATCGCGGCACTTCCTGTTATCTTTTGGCAGATATGGCTCTTTATAGCTCCAGGACTTTATGAGAATGAGAAGCAAATGGTGGTTCCATTTGCTGTGGGTGCTACAGTGATGTTTTTAATAGGTGGTGCATTTGCTTACTATGTAGTGGTACCATTTGGCTTTGAATTTTTGGTAAATTTTGGCTCACAACTCTTTACCGCACTTCCTAGTATCGGTGAGTATGTAAGCTTTTTTACAAAGCTTATGCTTGGTTTTGGACTCGCTTTTGAGATGCCGGTTTTCACATTTGTCCTTGCCAAAATGGGATTGGTAACTGATCAAACTCTAAAAGATTTTTTCAAATATGCTTTAGTTGTCATATTTTTAGTCTCAGCTTTGCTTACTCCACCTGATATCCTGACCCAATTTCTTATGGCTGGTCCTATGATACTTCTGTATGGCTTATCAATCCTAATAGCAAAGAGTGTAAATCCTGAATCAAAAAACAAAGATGAGCAGTAGTAGCCTCGATCCGCTTATAGTTGATTCTTACGACTATAAGCTACCCCAAAACTTAATAGCCACAACCCCCTCAAATCCAAAAGATAGTGCTAAACTGCTCATCTATGATAGGAAAAAAGATAAGATCACTCATGCTATTTTTAAAGATATACTAGATTTTATCCCAAATGAATGTGCCATTTTTTTAAATGATACAAAAGTGATAAAAGCTAGAATTTTTGGGGAAAAGCCAAGCGGTGGAAAGATCGAGCTTCTTTTAAACTCTCCACTTCAAGATAATAGATTTTTAGTCTATATAAAGGGCAGAGTAAAAGAGGGATTAGAGCTTTTATTTGATGAAAATTTAAAAGCTAAAATAGAGAGATTAAACAGTGACGGCACAAGAGTAGTCAAATTTTTCAAAGATCAAAAAGAGTTATCATTTGAGGAGTTAAACTCTGTTTTGGAGAAAATTGGTCACATCCCCCTACCACCATATATCAACAGAGAAGATAACAAAGATGATGAGAGTGACTACCAGAGTCTGTTTGCCAAGCAGCTTGGTGCAGTTGCGGCACCCACTGCTTCATTGCACTTTACAAAAGAGCTTCTAAAAAAAATGCAAGAGAGCTTTGATAGCTACTATGTCACTTTGCATGTGGGAGCTGGGACTTTTAAACCAGTAACTGCCAAGAGTATAAAAGATCATAAAATGCATGAAGAGATATTTCATATACCACCAAGCAGTAAAGATGTGATCTTGTCCGATAAAGCTATTTTGGCTGTTGGTACCACTGTCACAAGGACTATAGAGTATTTTGCAAGAACAAAAAAAGAGTCTGGAAAATCTGATCTCTTTTTACACCCACAAAACAGACCACTTAGGGTAGATCATCTTCTGACAAATTTTCATCTTCCAAAATCTACTCTTTTAATGTTGGTAGCTTCATTTGTAGGGATAGAGAAGACTCTAAAGCTTTATGAAGAGGCGATCAAAAAAGATTACAGGTTTTACTCTTATGGAGATGCAATGCTTATCTTATAAAACAAACGGGATAATCATCTTGGTACTATTTAAATACTCTTTATACTCTTTGTGATGATCTATCCACAATCTCTCCTCAATTCTAGCTTTTAGATAAACTGCTATTATCATTAGCAAAAAGGCGATTAGATTTGAGTATGAAAAGAGTCTCGTCAATACTCCAAACACTCCTACTATCAAAGCAAAATACATTGGATGTCTGATATATCTGTATGGACCGCTACTGACAAATTTGGCACCATCTTTGATCTGGGGTGTGATATTGAAATTTCCAATTCTATTGTGCAAAAAGATCCAAACAGAAAATATTAAAGAAAACAGAACCAATACCCACCAAAAGCTAAATATCTCACTGCTATTTTTAGGATACAAAATCCAAGCAATTGATGCAAACTGCAAAAATACCAAAAAGCTAGGTCCTAACACCCCAAATACCTCTCCAAGATAATCTTTGCGGCGATTGAGTCAAGTTTGCCGTCTCTTTTGTCTCTTCTAACCCCTTTTATCAGATCCTTTGCCTCATAAGAGCTTCCCGCTTCATCCTGATATACAATCTCTTTATCATATTCAAGCAGTGAAACAAAATGCTCAATTCTTCTTCTCATCTCCTCCTCGCTGCTTCCTCCAAGAGGAACTCCCACTACTAGCTTGTCAATCTCCCACTCTTTTAGAAAAAGACTCACATCTTTTGCAGCCTGGACTCGATTTTTTCTCAATATTGCATCTTGAGGCAGAGCGATTTTTCCATCAAGTGAAAGAGCAATCCCAATTCTTTTTAGACCTATATCCAAAGATGCATATCTCATGCTTTTCTTACCATTAGATTCTCTATCACCACTTTACCCTCAAGCTCCATCATATATAACTCTTCTCCATATATGCTTAGTGCCTCTTTGAGAGGTTTTGGTGTATCTAAAAAACTAAATTCATCTTCACACTTTTCAATGGTACCAAACTGTGATACAAACTCATCAATATCTACAATCACCTTCGCTTCAGCATCTTTTATCAATTTTTGAGTTCCAAGACTCTCCCCTACTCTGTGCGATAGAACAAAAACCTCTTTTCCCATCTGTTTTGCATACTCAAAACTTCTTAAACTCCCACTCTTTAAATCTGCCTGAGTAATTATTAAGACTTCACCAAGAGCTACTACTAAACGGTTTCTGTGCACAAATGAGTATTTTGTAGCCTTTGTGGCAGAGCCATACTCACTGATTGCCAAAGCATTGCTGTATATATCTTCTATCAAAGCTCTATTTACTGCAGGATAGATGATATCAAGAGAGTTTGCCATCACTGCAATTGTATTTGGGAATGCTCCCTTATGGGCAATTGCATCCACTCCCATTGCCGCACCACTTACAATCACATATCCGATATTGGCTAATTTTTTAGAGAGTTCTTCGGTTCTTGCTTTTGTGTATTGATTTGGTCTTCTGGTACCAACTATGGAAATTTTGGCTCTATTTAAAAGTGAAATATCACCTTTATAAAAAAGGTTTTTGGGTCTGTTTTTAAGTTTCTCAAACTCTTTTGGTAACTCATTTAGCTCTCTCATTCATAAAGCTCTTTTGCATATATCAGTTTTACATCTTCTAAGAGATTTTTTGCACTCTTTAGTGCTTTAAATGTCTCTTTTCTTGGATGACAAATTGCTATGGCAAAACCCTTTCTTTTAGCTTTTTTTACCGCTTTTAATATTTGAGTGATGATATAATCTACATCTGGTTTATTGTCTAAAAAAACATCTCTAGTATATACTAAACTTTTATGAATTTTTTGCATCTTTTCCCCTAGTGTGTGGGGTGCTGTTTTACTGTCAATAAAATGTATATGGTATTTGTTGAGTGTGCAAAAGAGTCTGTCCATAGCTTCAATGTTTGATGTAAATTTACTACCTGTGTGGTTATTGATGGCTACTGCATTTGGAAAATCTTTGTGTATTGAGGAGATCTTTTGATCTATTTTATTTAGTGAATCACTAACTTTTAGTGTATTTTCTTCAACTCTGTTAAAATGGTATGCTTCCATAGGGACATGAACCATATAGCATTTAAAACTCTTTGCAAACTTTGGGGTATTTGGATGAGATTTGGTACTAGGAAAAATAGATGGTGTAATTTTCATACCTAACTCTTTTAAATGTTGAACCTGTCTACTATTCCCAATATCATCCATGATGATTACAAGTCTTGCTGTTTTGTCATTAAAGACTTTTGGTTTTAATGGTTTTTTATCCTGTTTTATTTGACATTTTGATATAAATTTTGAATTATTACTCTCTTTAAAATTAATCTTTTTTGCATTCTCATAATCTATAACTTCTGTTGCCAATATATTTTTAGATGCTTTTACCTCTAGAATCGTAGTTTCTAATGGCAAATCTATATCTTTTTTTGTCTTATTTAACTCTTGTAAAATGGTACCACTATTTTTGGTAGCACTATTTTTTTCAATATTATCGTGAAAAAGTGAAAGATAAATAAATGTGGCAGTAGTAATCAGTGCAATAATAAATAGGGCTATTAATATTGCACCGATAATTTTATTTTTCATAAAACCTTAATTTTTACCCAAGGAGATCTCAAGCTCAAGCATATCTATGTCATTCTGTTTTTCAGTCTTTATATTTACATCAGCGGTACTGGTATATTTTTTTACAACTTCAATAATCTCTTTTTTCAGATCTTCAAGGTAGGGTATTTTACAATCAGCCCTCTCGGTTGCCAACATGACTTTGAGTCTTGAAGTTGCCTTATTTGCAGACTCATCTTTCTTTTTGGTACCAAATATTCTCTCAAACAGTGTCATCCAAATAACCTTTTAAAGAATCCTTTTTTCTCAGGCTTGATATCCATAAATGATACCTCTTCCCCCAATACCCTTTTTGTAATTCTTCTATAGGCTTCACCTGCAGCTGATTTTTCATTGTAATAGATCGGCTCACCCTCATTTGTAGAAGTGATAATTCCCTCATCATCAGGTATAACACCTATCAAAGGAAGTGCCAATATACTTAATACATCATCAATACTAAGCATACTTCCACTATTTACCATTTCAGGTTTTATACGGTTGATAATAATATGCTTTAATACCTCTTGTCCATCTTTTGCTTTTTGACTCTTTGCATCTATGATACCAATCACTCTATCGGCATCTCTAACAGCACTTACATCCGGAGTAGTTACAATAATAGCTCGATCAGCCAAAAATATAGAGTGTTCAAAACCACTTTCGATACCGGCAGGTGAATCCAATACAATAAAATCAAACTCCTCTTTTAGTGATTTTATCAACTTTTCAACTTTCTCTTTGTCCAAAATATTTTTATCACTTGTTTGTGAGGCAGGTAAAAAATAGAGATTTTTACTTCTTTTATCATTGATCAACGCTTGAGAGAGATTACAACGACCCTCCATCACATCAATAACATCATATACTATTCTGTTTTCAAGTCCCAAAATCATATCAAGATTTCTAAGACCTATATCAAAATCGACCGCAACTACTTTTTTGCCTTTTTCTGCCAATCCTACAGCCAAATTTGCAGAAAGTGTTGATTTTCCTACTCCACCTTTTCCTGAGGTAATTGTGATAACTTCACCCATGTTGATCCTCTGTTTAGTTTTTATCTTGATCTATAATTTTATTTGCTGTAATCCAAGGCATCATCTCTCTTAGCTTATTACCTGTTTGCTCTATCAAAGATGCTTTTGCGTTATTTCTTTCAGCATTCATTCTAGGATATCCTGTCTGACCTTCCAAAACAAAGTCTTTTGCAAATTGACCATTTTGAATCTCTTTTAGTATCTGCTTCATAGCCTTTTTGCTTTCTTCGTTTATTACTCTTGGACCACTAACATAATCTCCATACTCAGCAGTGTTACTGATAGAGTATCTCATATTTGCGATTCCACCCTCATACATTAGATCAACGATCAATTTAAGCTCATGCAAACACTCAAAATATGCCATCTCAGGTGCGTATCCAGCTTCAGTCAATGTCTCAAATCCAGCTTGAACTAGTGCAGTAGCACCACCACACAAAACTGCTTGCTCACCAAATAGATCAGTCTCAGTCTCATCTTTGAAAGTAGTATGAATAATTCCTGTTCTTCCTCCTCCAATAGCACTCGCATAACTCTTTGCAAGTTCAAGTGCGTTTCCACTCTCATCTTGAGCAACAGCAACAAGATCAGGTATTCCTCCACCCTTGACAAATTCACTTCTTACGGTATGACCAGGAGCCTTTGGAGCTACCATGATACAATCTATACCTTTAGGAGGAATGATCTGTCCATAGTGAATATTAAACCCATGTCCAAAAGCTATAGTATCTCCAGGATTTAGATTTGGTTCTATCTCATTTTTGAAGATTGTTGATTGAATCTCATCAGGCAGAAGAATCATAATAACATTCGCCTCTTTTGAAGCCTC
The DNA here is from genome assembly GCA_003978405.1 of Sulfurospirillum sp. Classification (GTDB taxonomy): domain Bacteria; phylum Campylobacterota; class Campylobacteria; order Campylobacterales; family QNZT01; genus QNZU01. The sequence continues at coordinate 3,831 of QNZU01000071.1, read as the reverse complement.
AGCAACACTCATCACATCAAAACCCTTTGCCGCTGCTTTTCCCCATGAGCTACCACCCTCTTTAAGTCCAACAATCACTTCGACACCGCTGTCTCTTAAATTTTCTGCATGTGCATGACCTTGAGAACCAAAACCAATCATCGCAACCTTTTTATTTTTTATGATACTTTGATCACAATCTTTATCGTAATAGACAGTAATTGCCATAGTAAAAATCCTTTAATTTTATTCAATTTTTGGGATTTTACAACAATATAGCTTTTTCTTTCCTATCTTTGAAAAGGAGAAATCTTACATAAGTTAGAGATAATATAAATCTAATTAAACAGGTTTTTTCTCAAACAAATACTAAAATAATTCAAACTTTTCTATACATATAATATAAATAGTAGAAATAAGCTCATTTAATCATATTTTCAAATATTACAAATTTAAAAGTAAATACAAAACATAAAAAACTGTAATATTAAATATATTTTAAACTATTTAATTATTCAAATAATTTTATTGTCAATCTAAGATTATGACTGTATAATTTCCGAGTCTATAAAAATTTAAAAGGATGTAGAATGAAGAATTACAAATTATCAGCAGTCTTAGCCGTATCTTTGACTGTAGCAACAGGTAGTCTAGTTGCTGACGACATGGAGGTAGTAATACCAAATGCTCAGCCGGGTGAGTGTTATGCAAAAGTTATCATTCCCGCAAAGTTTGAAACTCACACAGAAAAAGTTTTATCACAAGAGGCAAGTGAAAGATTACAAATCATTCCTGCAAAGTATGGAACAGGAACTGAGAAAGTTCTAGTTCAAGAAGCTTCAACAAGACTATCAGTTATTCCTGCAACATTTAAAACAACAACTGAAAAAGTTCTTGTAAAAGAGGAAGAAGTAAAATGGCAAACAGGTCTTAAAAATGGTATACCTGTATCTCCAGAGATCTTAGCAGCTGCTAAAACAGGTGGAGCTGATATCGATAGTATGGCTCCAGGTACATGTTATAGAGAGTATTTTACTCCTGCAAAATATAAGAGTGAGACTCAAACATATGTATCTAAAGAGGGTTATGAGAAACTAAAAGTTGTTCCTGCAAAATATACTTATGAGGAAGAGAAAGTTCTTGTAAAAGAGGCAAGTCAAAGAATTGTAAAAATTCCAGCTACTTATAAAACTGTAACTGAGAAAATTCTTGTTGAGCCAGAGAAAACAATGTGGAAAAAATCACAATGTAACGGAAGAAACAATGATTGTGGCGTAATGTGTTTAGTTACTATCCCAGCTAGATACAAAACTATCACAAAAAGAGTAGTTGATAAACCTGCTACTACAAAAGTTATTGATATTCCAGCGGTTTACAAAACTATCAAAGTTAGAAAGCTTGCTGCACCTGCAACTGTAGAGAGAGTTCCAGTAGCTGAGCAAACTTCAACTTATACGATTACTTCAAAAGTGTCTGATCCTACTTTCTCATGGGTAAAAGTTGGAGAGAAAGCTAACGGAAAATATACAGGTCATCAAGTATGTAAAATAGTAACTCCTGCACAATACAGAACAATTTCAAAAGTTGTTGTTGATAAACCTGCAACTACTAAAGAGACTGAGATTCCTGCAGTTTACAAAAACATCACTGTTACAAAACTTGTTCAACCTGCAGAGGTTAAGAGAATTACAATTCCTGAGAAATACTCAACTATCACAAAAAGAGAGATGGTATCTCCAAGCAAAGTGGTATGGAAAAAAGTTGTATGTCAATCAAGTATGGGAACATCAACTATCAGAGGTGTTCAAAGATCACTTAAAGCAAAAGGTCTATATAGTGGACCAATTGATGGAATCTATGGAACACTTACTAAAGAGGCAGTTAAAGCATACCAAAAACAAAATGGTCTTGCTATTGGTGGTTTGACTCATGAGGTTATGAAATCTTTGGGTGTTAACTTCTAATTAAACTTTAAAATTATCAAGTCGGCTTTTAAAAGTCGACTTGACTCTTTCAATTTACACGCTCCCTTGAAATAACATCATAAATCGTTGAGAATAGTTTCTCTTTTTCTATAGGCTTTCTTATATAAGCATCAAATTCACTTAAATTAAATTTACTTAGATATTCAGTTTCACTAAATGAAGAGTAAGCAATTACTTTCACATCAGGTTCTATTGCTTTAATCTTTTTTACCATATCAAAACCACTCATATTGAGCATAAAAAGCTCAGTTATGATAAGATCAATTTGATTGCATTGATATATCTTTAGGGCATCTTGGGCATCTTTTGCTACTAAGACACTTTTGAAAATATCTCTAAAAATCGAATATTTCAACTCTCTTATCTCATTATCATTTTCAACATACAAAAGTGTTATATGTTCGCATCTATTTTTAAGTTCTTTAAAATTCATCTTTTACCTTACTAGTAATAGATCGACAAAATATATATAAAATAGAGTTAAAAATATTTGCTCAAATATCAGTTTGTGAAAAAGTGATATTAAAATGGATAATTATTCAACTATATAAAAAAGTCCCAATTTGATAAATATATCATTTAGTTTAAAAATTACAAATTGTATCACTTTAAGAGTCTGCCATTGTATATAGTATCAGTAACCCTACCAAAAAGTCTTTGATTATGCAAAAGAGAGTTTTTATCATCAATAGATATCATCTGCTTAGGATCAAAAAGCATCAAATTTGCTCTAAACCCCTCTTTGACTTCACCAATATCATTCAAGCCCAATATTTTGGCAGGATTATAACTAAGCAGTTGCATCAATTTATGCATCGTAATGTGACCGCTTTTAACCAAATATGTATAAGATAATGAAAGATAATTATCAAGCACATCAGCTCCATACTCTGCATCATTAAATGCCACATCTTTTTTAGAAAGTGATACTGCACTGTGAAGAGATGTGATTATGTCAACTTTATCATCAATCACCATTTTTAATAAATTCTCTTTTTCACCTTGCTCTCTTAACGGTGGATCTATTTTTGCAAATGTATTAAAATCATCACAGGCAGTATCATCAAAGATAAGATGCAAAATTGACACTTCACTGTATAGTGGTGTCCCATCTGATTTTAGATGATAAATCAGTTCAACTGACTTTGCTGTTGAGAGTGAGGAAAATATTGTCTTTGCACCATAATACTCTGCCATATAGGCAACCTTTGCAACTTCACTGATCTCACTTACTGCACTTCTTCCAAAAAGTCCAAGTTTTGATGATACTTTACCCTCGTGCATCACCCCATTATCATTTAGGTCAGGATTGTCACAAGTGATTGACAATGGCTTGTTTTTCATTAGTGAGTATTGTAGGATTCTTCTTAGCAAATTGCTGTTTATAAAAGATTTTGCAGCTATTGTGGCTGAATTGTTATAATCAAGCATGATGGCAATATCATTTAAAAGTTCATTATCTTTGATAGCATCAACGGCAAACCTTATATCCAAATCGAAATCTTTCAATTTTTCATTTAAAAGTTCCAGAACTGTTCTATTCTCTACTTTTGGTTTAAAATCAGGTCTTACTATAAGTGAACTAACACCCGATCTTTTTGCTTTTTCTTGCAATCTTTGTATATTTTCCAATGTAAAACTGCTATCTTTTAGATTGACATTTAGATCAACGATTCCTGGAAGCAGATACTTATTCTTAGCATCAATAGTTTTACAATCAATACCTTTGATATCTTTTTGGATTTTTGTAATTTTGCCATCTTTTATCAAGATATCACAAATTTTTTCACCATCTTTTTGAGTCAGTTTTGCATTTTTGATAAGTAACATCTATTCCTACTTATATTTTTTAATCCAAATTTTGCAT